>CAMYIK010000047.1 GCA_947258365.1 uncultured Thermoleophilia bacterium
TCTACAAGGAGCACGGCGTGGGCTCAGGGCTGCGCACGCTGATGGAGGGCGGTCGATCTCTTCAACGACGCCCTGGCGATCGTTCTGTATCTGATCGCGGTCGAGGTCGCCTTAGGCGAAGAGACGGTCACGATCCAGAGTGGTATCGCCGAGTTCGGCACCGAGGTGGTCGTCGGCGTCGCCGCCGGCGCGCTCGTCGGCTTCGTGGCCCACCGGCCCATGGCGACTCTCGATGATCATCGCGTCGAGATCACGCTGTCGCTGGTGACCGCGTACGGCGCGTACCTGCTCGCCGGCGAACTGCATGGCTCCGGAGTGATCGCCGTTGTCGCGGCGGGTCTGCTCATCGGCAACTACGGCACGCACTTCGCGATGTCGGCGTCCTCTCGGGTGGCGCTGATCGAGTTCTGGGACGTTCTGGCCTTCTAGGCGAACTCAGCGCTGTTCTTGCTGATCGGCGAGTTCAAGATCGAGCATTTTCAAGGGCGCACTCTGGCCGCGGTCGGCGTGGCGATCGCCGCGATGCTCGCCGGCAGAGCCGTCATCTCCTATGGCCTGTTACGCATCTTTCCGACCACCGGTGCGGCCGCGGTGCCCGCGCGATGGCACCCGGCGGTCTTCTGAGGCGGGCTGCGCGGGTCGATCCCCATTGCGCTGGTGCTGGGCCTGGAGGACACGACGTTCGCGGGCATCGACGCCGTCGCTCTGGTCTTCGGTGTGGTCCTGTTCTCGCTTGTGGTCCAGGGCATCACCTACAAGCCCATCCTCGACAGCCTGGGCCTTACCGGGAGCTCCGACGAGCTCACCCGCTACGAGGCGCTACTCGCCGAAACGTTCGCCATGCGGTCGGCCGAGCGGGAGCTGGAAGAGATGCGTCGCGCCGGGGAGATCGTCGCGTGCGTGTACGACGATATCCACCGCGACATCGAGGCCCAACGCGAAGCGGCCGAGGCGGGCCTCGCCAAGCTCGCTCGGGATGAGCACGGTGTTCGCACTCGCCAGACGCGTCTCGCGGCCCCGCGGCTCGCCGCGGCGCAGAAGCAAGCTCTCTCGGAGGCCGCTCGGTCAGGTCGAATCAGCGAGAGCATCGCGCGGGACAAGTCGAAACAGATCGACCTCGCCCTGCAAGAAGGGGAGAAGGCGCAAGCTGAGGGTGAGGAGCCGGAGGAGCCAACCCTCTTCCCCGACGAAGAAGCCAAGGGCTAGCGGAGCCAGTCAGGTGGGTCAGCCGAGCAGGTCCTCGAGCAGAGACCGAACGACTGTCGCGAATGCCTCAGGGGCCTCGATTGCCGAGAAGTGCCCGACGCCCGGCAGCACGTGGAGCTCCGCGTTCGCAAGCGCGCCCACCATTACTTCTGAGGCATCCAGCGGGGTCACGCCGTCGTCGGCGCCCACAATGACCCGCGTTGGCGTAGCTATCGACGCGAGTGCGGGCAGGCGACTCGGTCGCCCGGCCAGCGCCTCGAGCGCTGCGATGATCGTCTCCTCAGGCTGATCATCGGCAATCGATCGCACGGTTGAGGCAATCGAGGCGGGAACGTCGGGTGACATGAGGTTGGGCAAGAGGCCATCGAGGAACGGCCCCGCCCCCTCAGCGCGAATCAACTCGATGGCCGCACCGCGTACCGCGCGCGCCTCCGCGGTATCGGCCTCCGCTCGCGTGTCGGCAAGGATCAGCCCCGCGACTCGCTCAGGAGCGCGGATGGCGAGGGCGAGTGCCGCGTATCCGCCCATGGACAGCCCGCACACGACCGCGGTGCCGTCGGGCGAGCGCTCCTCGACGAGTGCCTCGAGGCGCTCGCCGACATCGGCGATCGACCAGCCCGGGCGGAAGGGCTCTCCACCGAATCCGGGGAACTCGGGCGCCAGGATGCGCTCGGGCCACCCAAGCCGCTCGAGCATTGGCTCCCAGAAGCGCGAGTCGAGAGGGAAGGGGTGTACGACCAGCAGCGGGGGAGGGCGGCCCATCGCGGTCACCCTAGACGAGGCCTGCCTGCGAGGCCCGTGCCCGATAGCGTTTGCAAAATGGGTGACCAGAAACCTTCAGACAGACCGGTGACCGGCGGCGCGGTAGTGGTCTTGCCGACCTACCTGGAGGCAGACAACGTCGTGCCCATGCTGGACACGATCCTGGGAGTCGCTGATCGGTCCCGCTTGGATCTGGCGATCATCGTGGTCGACGACTCCTCGCCCGACGGCACCGCCGACCTCGCGCAACGTGTCGCCGATAGAGATCCTCGGGTCTCGGTGCTGCGGCGCACCGCGAAGGAGGGCATCGGCCCGGCATACCTCGCCGGTTTCGCCGAGGCACTTCAGATGGGGGCCGAGCGCGTGCTGGAGATGGACTGCGACTTCTCGCATGACCCCAAAGACCTGCCGCGCATTCTCGAGGCCAGCGAGAACGCCGACCTCGTGCTGGGTTCGCGATACGTCGCCGGCGGCGGCGTTGCTCGATGGGGACTCATGCGGCGCCTCATCAGCCGAGGTGGTTGTCTCTATGCCCAGACGATCCTGGGTGTCAACGTCAAGGACCTCACCGGCGGCTTCAAGTGCTTTCGCCGAGAGGTCCTGGAAGCGCTACCCCTTCACGAGGTGGCCGCTGCGGGGTATGGCTTTCAAATCGAGGTGACCTACCGCGCGCTACTTCACGGCTTCAGCGTGTCCGAGATTCCGATCGTCTTTTCCGAACGCGAGGTCGGCACGTCCAAGATGAGCAAGCGGATCGTCCTCGAGGCCGCGATCCTGGTGCCGCGCCTGCGCATGCGCAGGCGCAAGTTGGCCGCGGACCACGCTCAGCCGACGGGCTGAGCGAGCGCCTCCAAGGCGCGCCGGTTCTTCGGGTCCAGCTCGAGCACGCGCTGCCATGCCGCGCGCGCCTCGTCCTCGCCGCCGAGGCCGTCGAGTACGAGAGCGAGGCGGCGCCACGTTCGAGCGTTGTCCGGCTGCACTTCGGTCGCCGTGCGCAGGCTCGAGAGCATGGCGCCGAAATCACCACGTTCGCGGTGGGCGCTCGCCGCGAGCTCCAGCGGCGCGATCGCCAGAGGATTGAAGTCCCGTGCATCGGCGCTGAGTTCGATGGCCCGCTCGGGGTCTCCGTCGAGCAGCGCGCTATCGGCGGACCGAACCTTCTCGGCGCCGATGGCGGGGACCAGCGCCGACCCGACCACGACGAGCGCCACCAAAGCCCCAATCGCCGCGACGACGGGCTCGATAGGTAGTAGCCGAGTCGGTGCCGCGTGTCCGCGCGCCGCCTCAGCCACCAGCACGCCCGCGGCCGCGAAGGCGGGAAGCGCAAGCGCGGGCACGCTCAGGCTGACATCGAGTTGGGCCTCGACGGCGAACGCTCCGAACACGGCGGCCGGGAGTGCCCAGGCCCGCGCTCTGCCCGCTCTGGCGAGGCGGATCGCGGCCAGTAGCACCCCCGCCACGATGCTCAGCAGCAGGCCCAAGCCGACGAGGCCGAGATCCGTCAGCGCCTTGAGGAAGATCTGATGGGGCTGGCGTACGTTGAAACGCGGATCGCCATCATTGCGCTCACGCAGATGGACGAGGCTGAAACTGCCGGCCCCATTGCCGGTCACCGGTCGGTCGCGCCAGCCGTCGAGGGCCTCGCCCCACCAATCGAGGCGGTTGTTCGAGCTCAGACTCAGTACGCGATCAGGGTCGTTGGCGATCGCGTCGCGTGCCTCCGGCGCCGGGGCCGGAGTGGTGGCCGCGAGGGCCGCCGCCGGCAGTGCCAACACCAGGGCGAGCAGGATCGCCGCGGCAACGACTTGCCGCCCGCCTCGCCGCAAGACAGCGTTACCCGCCATCGCGAGCAGCGCCGCCACGACCATGCCGGCAATGATCAGCGCTCCGAGCTCCAGCCCTTCATCGCGACGCATCTGTGCCGCGACTCGGTCTTGGGTCAAAACATCGGTGGAGAGCCCGTAGACCACCGGCGCGGCCGCGCCCAGCACACCCGCGATCAAGGTGACAAGCGACCGTATGCGGTGGGGGATGGCCACGAAGACGATCGCCACCGCGACCAGCGCCGCCGCCATGCCACTTCGCGACAGGGTCAACGAGAGCGCGGTCACGAGCATCGCTATCCAGGCTCCCCCGAGAGGCAATCGCCACCGTTGGATTCCGGCCCCTGTGATCCAGAGCACACCCGGAAGGCAGATCGCCACGATCGTCGCCAAGGCGTTCGGCGAGTCCAAGGGTCCGCTCAGGCGGCCCGGCTCGAGTTCCGCCCCGAACCGGGTGGGCAGCGACTCGCCCGCGAGCGCCGCGACAATGACGGGGACGCCGGCGAGGGCAAGCCCGGAGACCAGCAAGGCGCCCGCGCGTTCGGTTCGCGATGCCAGTGCCACCGCGATCAGCAGGCCGACGGATGCGAGCGCCAGCTGGTTGGCCTCGATCCAGGCGAGGTGTGGCGCACCACTCCAGCGAATGGACAGGGCCGCCCACCCCGCGAGGCCTACGGCACCGGAGGTCGCGAGCGCAAACGGCAGCGACCGCCACACGGCCAGAGTGCGCGATTGCCAGGCCACGACGGCGGTCAAAACGGCACCTGCCGCGAGTGAGATCGCCACCGTCCACTCGGCGGTCTGATCGCCGGTGGTGGGAATACCGAAGTCCGTGCCACCGCTCGCAAATGTGAGCCCGCACCAGGCGATCAGGGCCAGCAGACCGATGAGCTGCGGAAACGCCAGCGCTTGTGAGGCTTTGGACACACGGCTACCATCCGCGACGCCTCGGGGCCCGGCGGTCTCGTGTGCGCTCACTCGTTGAACGCCCTGACTCGCACTCTCATCCCGCTCGTCGCGATAGCCGCGGCGCTCCTGGCTCTCCCGTTGACCGCCCTCGGCGGTGGTGCTGACGTCATCAGCGACTACAACGATAACGGCCAGATCGACGGCTGTTACACGCTGAGCGAGTACGAGGACGCTACGGGCCTGCTCGGTGAGGACGATCCTCAATACGGAGAGACCTTCGATGCGATTCAGGATGCTCGCCTGGCCAACGTGGTCGCCCAAGAGGGCACCCCGTGCCCTGAAGGCACGCCTCCGGCCACCGGGGACTCGCCAGAGGCCGACGCTGGGGGGAGTGGCGGCACCATCCTGGCGATCGTTTTGATAATCGCCGCGATCGGCGCCGTCGGCGTGGGGCTACTGGTGAAGGCTCGGGGCGGAGCCGGACGATGAGGCGCCTCGTCAAGGACGTGATCCTTCCGGTGGCCGTCGCGGTTGCGCTGGCCTTCGTGATCCAGGCCTCGGTCGCCAAGCCCTACGAGATCCCAACCGAGTCGATGAAGCCGACCATCACCGCCCACGACCGGATCATCGCCAACCGCGTGATCTACCGCGTGCGCGACGTCGAGCGCGGCGACATCATCGTCTTCGAGCCCACGACCTCGGCTACCCGGACCTGCGGCGACACCCAGGGAGACATTCCGTTCGTCAAGCGCGTGATCGGGCTGTCGGGCGATCAGGTCGAGGTCAAGGGCGGCGCGACCTTCGTGAACGGAGAGGAGTTCGTCATCGAGAACTCCATCCCGCCTGACTACGAGAAGCAGTGGGAACGGGTACCCGACGACCAGCTCCTGGTGCTCGGCGACAATCGCTCTGGATCGTGCGATTCCCATCAGTGGTCGCCCGACCCCTTCGTGCCGCGCGGCAACGTGATCGGTCAGGCTGAGGTCACCTACTGGCCTCCCGGGAATCTGAAGTTCCTCAACTGATCCGCTGACCCCCGAGGGCGTCCGCCGGCGCCTCGGGGCAGTATCTCGATCTCCCCGCACGGAGCGGGGAGATTCGAGTGGCCACCCCGGTCCAACCACTTTGCGCCGTTCGACACTTGTGGGAGGATCTCCGCCTGTCGCGCTGAATGTAGTGCGAGACCGCCTGACACAACACCAGGGATAGCGTTCAGCGTTGAACTGCCCACTATGCGCCCATCCAGAGCATCGCGTGCTCGAGTCTCGGCCCTCCGAGGCCAAAGACGCCATCCGGCGCCGGAGAGAGTGCCGCAGCTGTGGGCAACGATTCACCACGTACGAGGTGATCGAGAAAGCACCATTGGTGGTGGTCAAGAGCTCCGGGGAGCGCCAGCCGTTCGACCGGGCGAAGTTGCTCGCTGGTCTGCAGCGCGCCTGCCACAAGCGCGAGGTCGCAACCGCGGTGCTCGAGGCTGCGGTCAGCGATATCGAGACCGATCTTCGCAGCGACCTGACCGGCGAGATCCCCTCCGCGGCGATCGGTGATCTCGCGCTTCGCCGGCTCAAGGGCATCGACCAGGTGGCCTATGTCCGCTTCGCCTCCGTGTACCGCCAGTTCTCCAACCTCGATGAGTTCGAAGAGGAACTCGCCCGCCTCGAATTGGAGCCCCCGATGATCGATGGCCAGCCGGCCCTCGACGAGCAGCTATTCCGGAAGTTCTTGTCCACCGCTCCATTGGTTGGGGCGAACTCAGACACCAGCCCGACGAATTCGCAGAAGGAGAACGCTTAGATGGCGACAGATGCGCTCGATGAGATCCGTTTGGTAGACGATGGGCAGGTGGATGAAAGCCAGCCCATCCGGCTCGAGCGCCGGTTCTCCTCACCCGACGTCCATCCCTACGAGGCCATCGACTGGGAGATTCGGGATGTCGAGATTCCCGATCACGCGAAAGGCGGCTTCGCCTTCCAGCAGAGCGACGTAGAGGTTCCGGCGACGTGGTCGCAGACCGCGACCCAGATCGCCGCCTCGAAGTACTTCCGCTACCCGATGGACTCGCCCAAGCGAGAGCGCTCGGTCCGGACGATGATCGACCGGGTCGTGGACACGTACTCTTACTACGGGCAGAAGTTCGGCTACTTCTCCGACGGCGAGCAGCTCGAGACGTTCGCCCAGGAGCTTCGGTCTCTGCTGGTTACCCAGCGCGCGGCGTTCAACTCGCCTGTCTGGTTCAACACCGGCGTCGAGGAGCGCCGCCGTTCCTCCGGGGACAGCGTCTTGGATCTGGATGAGCCGCCGATCACCGAAGACGAGCCCTGGATGGGTCAGGTCAGCGCCTGCTTCATCCTCGGCGTCGATGACACCATGGGTTCCATCCAGGAGTGGATCGCCGCCGAATCCGAGATCTTCCGTGGTGGTTCAGGAGCGGGCACCAACCTCTCCAAGCTGCGCGCCGACGGCGAGGCCCTGTCCGCCGGCGGTGAGGCTTCAGGGCCCGTGAGCTTCATGCGTTGGGCCGACTCCGGTGCGGGCTCCATCAAGTCCGGCGGCGGTACCCGGCGCGCGGCCAAGATGGTGATCCTCAACGGTGGGCACCCGGACATCAAAGAGTTCATCTGGTGCAAGGCCAAGGAGGAAGAGAAGGCCTACACGCTGGGCGACAACGGCTACGACATGGGCCTCAACGGCGAGGCGTGGCGGTCGGTCCAGTTCCAGAACGCGAACAACTCGGTCCGTCTGGGAGATGACTTCTTCGCTGCGTACGAGAACGACAGCGACTGGGAGCTCAGGAACATCGCCGGCGGCGAGGTTCGCGACACGGTCAAGGCTCGCGATCTGATGCACGAGATCGCCGAAGCCGCCTGGCGCTGTGGTGACCCGGGAATGCAATACGACACGACCATCCAGCGTTGGCACACCTCGCCGAACGCCGGTCGCATCAACGGCTCCAACCCGTGCTCTGAATACATGCACCTCGATGACTCCGCCTGCAACCTGGCGAGCATCAACCTGATGAAGTTTGTCGATGAGGACGGCGAGTTCCTGATCGACGACTTCCGCCACGCGGTCGACGTGATGATCCTGGCGATGGAGATCGCCGTTACCCCCGCCTCCTACCCAATCAAGCGGATCGGCGATACGGCCCGGGCGTACCGCCAGTTGGGTCTTGGCTACGCCAACATCGGTGCGCTCCTGATGAACCAGGGCATCCCATATGACTCCGACGAGGGGCGGGCGCTGGCCGCGTCGATCACCGCCCTGATGCAAAACCGCGCCTATGCGCGCAGCGCCGAAATCGCTTCTCGGGTCGGTGCTTACGACGGCTATGCCAAGGACAAGGACGCGCAGGACACCGTGGTCCGTATGCACGCCGAGGCAGTCGAGGAGATCCCCGAGTTCGCCTCTTCGGTCGCGGTGCGCGGCGCCGCCGAGACCGATGGCACCCGAGCGGTGGAGCTCGGACAGGCAGGAGACGCGCCGGGGTACCGCAACGCTCAGATGTCGGTACTCGCCCCCACCGGGACCATCGGTTTCCTGATGGATTGCGACACCACCGGCATCGAGCCGGGCATCGCGCTGGTCTCGTACAAGACACTCGCCGGTGGCGGCAACATGAAGCTGGTCAACGGCACCGTGCCTCCCGCGCTGAAGCGGCTCGGATACACCGGCGGCCAGATCACGGCCATCAGCGACTACATAGTGGAGCACGACACGATCGAGGGCTCGGCGCTACGCGACGAGCATCTCCCCGTGTTCGACTGCGCCTTCAAGGCCGTCAACGGTGAGCGCTCGATCGCTCCGGAAGGTCACGTACGGATGATGGGCGCGGTACAGCCGTTCATCAGCGGCGCGATCTCCAAGACGGTCAACATGCCCAACGAGGCGTCTGTCGAGGACATCGAGCGGATCTACGTGCTGGGCCACAAAGAGGGCCTCAAGGCCGTCGCGATCTACCGCGATGGCAGCAAGCGCACCCAGCCGCTGCGGACCACCGAGAAGGAGGTCCACGACGGCGACGAGGCAGAGTTCGTCGAGGCTCCGCCCACCGCGGTGCGCCGTCGTCTCCCGGCGACGCGCCAGAGCATCACCCACAAATTCGAGATCGGTCAACAGGAGGGCTACGTCACCTTCGGCCTGTTCGAGGACGGCGCCCCGGGCGAGGTCTTCATCAAGATGGCCAAGGAAGGCTCAACGGTCTCCGGCCTCATGGAGAGCATCGGCCTGCTGTGGTCCATGGCCCTCCAGCACGGTGTTCCGCCGGAGACGATCATCTCCAAGTTCACCCGGATGTCGTTCGAGCCGGCCGGCTTCACTCAGAACCCTGAGATCCCGATGACCAAGAGCATCATGGATTACCTCGGGCGGCTCATGGCCTCGTTGTTCATCAAGGACGCGCAGGTGCTCGCGGACCTCGGCGTTCGCAAGGCCGGCATGCTGGAAGTTGCCCCGAGCAGCCCAGAAATGGCACCCGAGCAGATCGTGGCCGAGCAGAGCGTCGTGCTGGAGACCGCGCCGCTGTTCAACCCCGACATCAACGGAAGCGGCGGGGGCACCACGAAGGTCAACCTCGCGGCCGATGGCACCGCGTGTCCGACCTGTGGCTCGATGAGGATCACCCAGACCGGCACCTGCCGGACCTGTCTCGATTGCGGCACTTCGATCGGCGGCTGCTCCTAGCGAGACGATTGCCGACCCACCGGCCTCAGGCCGGTGGGTCGTACTCGTCTCGGAGTGGGCGCGTGAGTTCGATGGCTCGTGCGCGCACCTGGCCGTCGGCGATGTCCAGCAGGCCGATCGCCGAGCGACGGAACGAGTGCGGCAGGCGCTGCCTGACCGTGCGATAGATCCGGCGCGACCGCGACGACCAGTCGAAGCCGGGGTCGCCTTCCGGTTGGTACACCGATCCGGGTGAAAAGCAGAGCGTTGGTCCGATCATCTGGCGGATCGGGATATGCAGGTGTCCGAACACCACACAGTCGACGGGCGGGAACCGCCTCACCAGGGCGCGGCAGTGGCCAACGATGTTCAGTCGACCCGTGGCGATCCAGGCCGCCGCGCTGAGCTGCTCGATAACGGCGGGACGGATCCCGTGGGTCAATCCGATACGAAGTCCGTCGAGCTCCAGCACTGTCTGGTCAGGAGTCGTCGAGGAGGCGGGGTCGTGGTTGCCACGAACGGCCACGACGGGTGCGACGTGCTCCAAATCGGCCAGGACACTCGGCGTGACCAGATCGCCGGCATGGATGATCAGGTCCACCCCGCGAAGTCGTTCCAGCACCTCCATCGGTAGGCGTGGCAACTCATCGCCCACGTGGGTATCGGTGACGATTCCGACCCGAAGCGCCATCAGCAGTAGTGGTGCCAGACCAGTTCATTACCGGTGCCCCGGCTCGGTTCAAGCCAGGCGGCCTTAGGTATGGCGTTAAGGGCGCGGAAAGCCGCAGGGATCCCCACGACCGTCCCTGCGAGCAGCGCCGCGCTCACCGCAAGCGCGAGCGCCAGGATCCACCCCACAGAGGCAAGCCAGGTGAAACGCCTCACCGGTCCGGGGTTCCGGGGTGTCACACGATTCGCAACCCGCTCGGTACCGCCCTCCGCGAGGTCTACATTCAAGGAGCCCATGGGTCCGATCGTCACACCTCTCTCACGTCCGTCGACACTGTGCATCCGAAGCGAAGCAGACCCGTGTAGGACGTGTCGGGTTGCCGGCACACCGCCGTCTGCCGCACGTCCATCACTACCCTCGCAAGGAGTTCCCGCCTGAATGCTCGGCGCTGATCCGGTCTCATACGCGGTCGTCTTCTCCGCCGGTTTCGTGTCGTTCGCATCACCCTGCGTCCTGCCGCTCGTTCCGGCCTACCTCGGGTTCGTCTCCGGCGTAGGGATCGGCGAGGGCAAGACGAGCCGTTGGGCGGTCGTTATCCCGACGGCGATCTTCGTGCTCGGTTTCTCGGTGATGTTCGCCGCCCTGGGGGCGGGGGCGGGTGCCTTTGGTGACTTCTTGATCAACGAGCGCCGCAACATCGAGATCGTGGGTGGCATCTTCATCATCGTCATGGGCCTGCTGCTGCTCGGGAAGGGTGTGCCCGGCTTTCTGATGCAGGAGCGACGAATCCACGTCGCGGCCAAACCCGCGACCTTCGTGGGTGCTTTCCTCGCCGGCATCGCCTTCGCCGTGGGTTGGACCCCGTGCATCGGGCCGACGCTCGCCGCGGCGCTGACGATCGCGGCAGGAACGGGCGGCGCCACCACCGGCGCGTCGCTGCTGTTCGTCTACTCGCTGGGATTGGGGCTGCCGTTCCTACTCGCCGGGCTGTTCCTTCATGGCAGCACCGCGCTGATGGGCGGCATGAACCGCCATCTCAATCTGATCAGCCAGGTCGGTGCGGCCATCCTGGTCTTTTTCGGCATCCTGCTCGCGACCGGTCAGCTGACCCAGGTCACGGCTCAGCTGAGCCAGTACAGCCCGGCCCTATGAGGCCGCTTACTCGAGTCCTCGTCGGCCTCGTGTTGATGGTGGCGGCCTTCGGAGCCGGGTGCGCGGGCGCGAGCTCGGCGGGCGATAGCGGCAATGATGCGGGCGTCAACTCCTCGACCGACGAAATCGCGGGCGACGTGAGCTTCGACACTTTCGGTTGGCAGACCGACTTCACCAAGCACAGCGTCGAACTCAGCGAGTTCATCTCCGGCGGCCCGCCGCGCGACGGCATCCCACCGATCGACACTCCGCGCTTCAAATCTGTCGGCGAGGAGCAGATCGACGACCGCGAGCCGGTCATCTCCGTGCGCGTGGGCGATACGGCGAGGGCCTATCCGATCCAGATCTTGATCTGGCACGAGATCGTGAACGATCAAATTGGCGACCTGAAGCTCGCGGTGACCTTCTGCCCCCTCTGTCAGACCTCAGTGGCCTTCAACCGGGTCGTCGACGGACGCGAGCTGACCTTTGGCACCACCGGCAACCTCCGAAAGAGCGACCTGGTGATGTGGGATCGCCAGACCGAGAGCTGGTGGCAGCAGTTCTCGGGGGAGGCCATCGTCGGAGAGCAGACCGGCACTCGTCTGGAGGTCATCCCGTCGCAGCTGATCAGCTTCGGTGAGTTCCGCGAGCGTTTTCCCGATGGCGACGTACTCAGCCGGGAGACCGGGCACGAGCGGCAGTACGGCTCGAACCCGTATCGGGGCTACGACTCGCTGAACGAGCGCCCCTTCCTCTTGGACGAGGAGGTCGATGGCAGGCTCCCACCGAAGCAGCGGGTCGTGACGCTCGAGCGTGGCACGAGCTTCGTCGTCTATCCGCTCAATCGCCTCGAGGAGGTCGAGGTCGCGAACGACGAGGTCGAGGACCTCTCGGTCGTGCTGTGGTTCCGGCCGGGCGCGGCCTCCGCGCTTGGCACGCCGGAAATCGCGGAGGGCGATCAGGTCGGCACGGGGCTGGTCTATGACCGGAAGCTCGGTGGCCGGACTCTGACCTTCACCCAGGAAGGGGCGGACACGCTTCGCGACGAGCAGACCGGCTCGACCTGGGATCAAAATGGCACGGCCACCGCCGGGCCCCTCAAGGGCGAGCAGCTCAAAGAGGTCGCTCACGACATTCCATTCTGGTTCGCCGTCGCGGCCTTCCGGCCGGACGCTCGGATCTATGGACCGTGAGACAGCACGTGAGCTCGCACCGTAGGCTGCAGGCGTGATCGCGATCGTTCCCACATGGGCTTGGGGCCTGCTCGCAGACATCCCCGCGCCTGCTCTGCGACAGCTCGAGCTCGGGCCACTCACGATTCGGCTCTATGCCCTGACGATGCTCGCGGGCATCGCCTTCGGGCTGTGGCTCACCGTAAAGCGCTGGGTCGCTCAGGGCGGTGACCCCGATGTGGTCTACGAGGTCACACTGTGGGCCGTCGTTGCGGGGCTGATCGGCGGCCGTGCGTACCACGTCATCACCAGCAGGGATCAGGTCACCAAGGAGTGGTGGGGCCCATTTGCCATCTGGGAGGGTGGCCTGGGTATCTGGGGCGCCATCTTCCTGGCCGCCCTGGCGGGCGGCATCGTCGCCAAGCGCCGCGGCGCGGGTGTGGCCCGCCTGCTCGACGCAGCTGCACCGGGTGTCCTGATCGGGCAAGGCATCGGGCGCCTTGGCAACTACTTCAACCAGGAGCTCTTCGGCGAGCCAAGCGACGCCCCATGGGCGCTGCAGGTCGATCCAAATCGTCGCCCGGACGGATTCGCGGACTTCGAGACATTCCACCCTGTCTTCGCCTACGAAATGATCTGGAACTTCGCCCTCGCGGGGCTCCTGATCTGGATCGGCTACCGGTTCACGATCCGTGCTCCGGGCCTGTTTGCCCTCTATGTCGCGGGCTACTCGCTGGGTCGCATCTTCTGGGAGCAGCTGAGGATCGATCCGTCCAACGAGTTCCTCGGGCAGCGGCTGAACTTCTACGTCGCGCTCGCCTTGGTGTTGGGGGCGCTCGCGTACTTCGTTTGGAACCAGCGCCGCACCAACACGATTCCTCCCGCTCGCAAGCCGGAGGAGCCACCACCTGGTCAACGCCGGCCGAAAGCAAGGAGCAAGGCGAAGGCCAAGGCGGTTCCCAGGGCGCGCCGGTAGTGGGCGTCTCCGCTCCGCCCTTGGTGGTGCTGCACACCGCGCCGGGGTGCGGATGGTGTCGTAGGGCGCGAGATCTGCTCGATCGTCAAGGCATCCCCTACGACGAGATCCCCGGCAGCATGGACCGCGGTGGTCGCCGTCGTCTCGAGGAGGAGACCGGTGGGCGCACCTTCCCGCAGGTCGTCCTCGATGGAGAGGTGATCGGCGGCTATCGGGAGCTCAGGGCTCTCACTCGGAGTGGAGGGCTCGGCGAGCCGGTCGTGTCCGAGCGGTCGTCACTCAGGTCCTACCTGACCCCATGCAATCTGATCTACGGCGCGATCGCCGTTGCGACGGTCGTTGCTCTCGCCCTACGGGTCGTCACCTAGGCGCACTCCGTACATCTCGGTCACAGGCTGTTCGGAAAGGCGTAGGACCGCTGTAAGCCTCTCGCAAGGAGTCGGTCATAGCTTCGTCCTCGTTAGACCAACTCCCGACAGGAGGGCAACTCCATGCCTCGTCGTGCCAAGACCGCGGCCATCGCGGTCGTCGCTGCCGGTGCACTCGCTATCGGTGCCACCGCAGTCGCAACCGGTTCCCATTCGAATGGCGGCAAGTCGCCGCAGAAGGCTCCCGAGCGGAGCTACCAGATCACCGTCGAGAACCTGACCGGTGGTCAGCCGATTTCTCCGCCGCTGCTCGTCGCGCACAATCGTCGCGCCGATCTCTGGGAGCGCGGCACCATCGCGAACCACGCTGTCGCCGCCATTGCTGAGGACGCGAACAACGCCGTCGCTCTCGAGGTCGCCGGCAAGATCCGCGGCGTCGGTGCCGGTGCTACCGGTGTGGACGTCAACGCCACTGACCCGGCCCCGATCGGCCCCGACGACAAGCAGACCTACTCGCTCGACGTCAAGGGCTACTACGGCCAGCTCACCGTGCTCGCCATGCTCGTGAACTCGAACGACGCCTTCACGGGTCTCGACTCGGTCCGTCTGCCGCGCCAGGTGGGCAAGACCCGCAGCCACTACCGCATCGCCTACGACGCCGGTAGCGAGAAGAACAACGAGGGTGCCAAGTACATCCCGGGCCCCGTTGGCGGCAACCCGTTCGTCCGCGACCCCGAGGGCGACGTCATTCGCGCTCACCCGGGTGTCAAGGGCGGCGCCGACCTCGACCCGAAGGTCCACAGCCTCTCGGGCAAGGTCGCGAAGATCACCGTCACGCGGGTTCGCTGAGTATCAGCATCCCGCGAGTAACTCCCCGCTCTGGAGCCGCGCCCTCGGGCGCGGCTTCGGCGGTTTCCGGGCCCGCCTTGCGCGAGGCTCGGAATTCTGGCTGCATGGAGGACGTGCAGAGCGTCCTCGTGGTCGACGATGAGCCCACCATCCGAGAGGTGGTGTGCCGCTATCTGGAACGAGACGGCTTCAGGACGGTAGAAGCGGCCGACGGTGAAAGCGCTTTGGCGAGCATCGAGGAGTCCGAGCCGGCCCTGGTCGTACTCGACGTGATGCTGCCCGGAGTCGACGGCCTCGAAGTCTGCCGTCGGGTCCGCGCCAACTCTCGGGTACCGATCATCCTGCTCACGGCCAGAGGCGAGGAGACCGACCGCATCGTCGGCCTGGAGCTCGGTGCAGACGACTACGTCACGAAACCCTTTTCTCCGCGCGAGCTCGCCGTACGAGTCCGTACGGTCTTGCGCCGCATCAGTTCCGACGAGCCCTCCGCTCGGATCGAGGCCGGGGACCTGGTGATCGACGCCGCGACCCGCGACGTGCTGCGTGACGGAGTCGAGCTCAAACTGACCGCGAAGGAGTTCGATCTCCTCCTGTTCTTGGCCCAGAACCCGCGCCAGGTGTTCTCACGCGAGCACCTGATGGACCGTGTCTGGGGCTATCAGGCAGCTTTCGATACGGGCACCGTTACCGTGCATATTCGTAGGTTGAGGGAGAAGATCGAGCAAGATCCTTCCGCCCCCAAACGCATCGAAACCGTGTGGGGCGTCGGCTATAGGTTTGCCCCGTGATCGCGTTTTCTTTCATCCTCGCCCTCGCCACGCTGTTGGTCGGCCTGGGCCTCGCACTGCTCGCCTACGCTGCGTTGCAGACCCACCAGGCCAGCAAAGCGTACGCTAGCCAAGACGCTTACGATGATGCCCTCCTTCGCGACCACTACGACGACCCTGGCATTCACTACTATTTCGCGCTCGTTGCCAATCGACGGGCGAGCCGAAGCGGGCTGCGCGCGCACCTTTCGTCGATGCCGTCGCCGCCGTGGCCCACGTCGATCATCATTCCAACGTACGAGTTGGCCGCCAAGGCAAATGACAGCGTCAAGACACGAGAGGCAGTAGATGCGCTGGTCGCGACTGCCCGAAGAGGTCCGCGGTGCGAGACCGTCCGGGCCCAACTCGAGACCTGGGCTGTGAAAGCCCCCAATCCTTCGACGGCCGCACACCTCGAGGAAGCACTCGCCGCCTTGTCCTGCGAGCCGTAGCCACGCGGCAGCGTTTGACGGAACATCGATGACCTCCGCCGGTCGGTGAGCGGGTTACGGAGGGCTCGGGATGTCGTTCGGGCAGATGACGTTCTTACAACTCGTCTTGGTGCAGGCGCCGTCTGTCGCATCGACGCAGAGCTCGACCTCACCCGGGCGGTCACAGACGTACTCCGCATTTTGGAAAACCACGTTCGACGACAGCTGGCAGTCCTCAGTGACCCCGTCGCAACTCTGGTTTTGAACATTGTTGAAGCTGCCCCAAAGCGCGCTCAGGGTGAGCGTCATGGGGAAAGGTTTTCTGTCGGTGTCCCAGCCGCGAGTTTCGACGCAGATCTCATCGAGACTCGCATCGGGATAGCATTTCTTGTTGATGGTGGGCAAATACGTGTTGATGACGTTCAGATTCGGGCAGAGGTTGGATACGATGTCGCCCGGACACCGGATGGTCATGCAGCGTTTCGTGTTCGGCTGCCCCACGCAATCGAGATCTCCGTCGCTCACCTCCACGCAGACGTCGACGTCGCCAGGCTCTCCGCAGGTAAAGGTCGTTTCGGTTGCATCCGGGTCTAAGAAGCCGCCCCCGTCCGAGGTCCACTCGACGCTCAAGGGCTCTGGGAATTCGTCAGGATCCAAGGTCGTGACAACGACGATGCTCGAGTCCGTACCGCGGGGAATCGGATTGGGGTCTGCGTTCATGTCTTGGATGATCGCGCAGAAGTTCTCGTC
>CAMYIK010000048.1 GCA_947258365.1 uncultured Thermoleophilia bacterium
GACTGTCGCCGATTTCGATTCCGTGATCGGGATCAATCTGCGCGGCACGTTTCTCTGCACCAAGCATGCGTCGGCGCTGATGGTGGAGCAGGGACGCGGCGGGCGCATCATCAACATCACCTCCATCGACGCGCTCCACCCGTCCATGGTGGGATTGGCGCACTACGACGCGTCCAAGCACGGCATGTGGGGGTTCACCAAGACGAGCGCCCTTGAGCTTGCCCCTCACGGCATCTGGGTCAACGCCATCGCACCTGGAGGCATTGCGACTCCGGGAGTCGCTGCGATGCAAGAAGCGGGCGCAGTCGGCCACGCACCCGATCCCGCAGTGGCGATTGAGGCCTTCCTTGCCGGGATTCCGATGGGGCGGATGGGAGAGCCCGATGACATCGCGAAGGTGGCGCTTTTTCTCGCTTCCGACCTTTCCTCTTACATGACCGGCGCCCAGGTCGTCGTCGATGGCGGCGCTCTGCTCACGTGACCGACTACTCATTTGGAGCTACCCATGGCTAACGAGCCGACCGCGATTCCTCGCTCGACCGCGATGTCGACCGAGTGGGTTCGCGACCTGAAGGACCTGGGCGCGGAGGATGTGCTGTTCGCCGGTGGCAAAGGCGCGAACCTTGGAGAGTTGATGCGCGCCGGCATGCGCGTTCCCGGGGGTTTCGTCGTCGGTGCGCCGACGTTCACCCGGGTCATCGAAGAAGCGGGCCTGGCTGACCTGCTTGCCTCGGTCGGCGACGACCGCCTGGGCCGGGATGGGCCGACATCGCAGGAGCTTCAGGAGCGCGTGGCCACAGCTTCCGTTCCGGACGCCATCAGGCGCGAGCTTTCTTCCGTCTATGGCGAGTGGGCTCTCAACGGTTCTCCACGACCGGTCGCGGTCCGATCCTCGGCGACCGCTGAGGATTCGCCAGAGGCCTCGTTCGCGGGAATGAACGAGACCTTTCTCAACGTCACCGGAGAGGAAGCGCTCTTCGATGCCATTCGCGCGTGTTGGGCCTCGCTCTACTCCGAGCGCGCGATCTCGTATCGGCGCGCGCGCGGAATTTCCGAGATGGGGATGGCCATCGCTGTCGTCGTTCAGGAGCAGATCCAGGCGGCCTCCTCAGGAATCATGTTTACCGTCGACCCCGTCACCAACAACGCGGACCGACTCGTCATCGAGGCGTCTTTCGGACTTGGTGAGAACGTTGTGTCCGGGCAGGTCTCGCCGGATCGTTTCGTGGTGGCAAAGGCCGGCGGCGCGCTGCTCGAGTCCGCGATCTCTCGCAAGACCACGGTTACGGAGTCCCTTTCAGGCGGAGGCGTGGAGCGCCATGCCACGGATTCCGAACGACAGGAGACGCCTGCGCTGAGCGATGCTCAGGCGGTCGAAATCGGTCGCCTCGGAGCGAGGATCGAGGAGCACTACGGCTTTCCCCAGGACACGGAGTGGGCGGTCGATTCCAACGGGGAGATCTGGATCCTGCAGGCGCGTCCGGTAACGACCCTCGAGACGTCGAACACCGACTCGTCGCGCCCGGCCGGCTCGCCGATCGTCTCGGGTCTTGGCGCTGCGCCCGGCGTCGGCGTCGGCGTGGCGCGAGTCGTGTCAGGGCCGAGTGAAGGCGACCGGGTAGGGGATGGTGAGGTGCTCGTGGCTCACATGACGACGCCCGACTGGGCGCCCACCATGCGGCGGGCATCGGCCATCGTCACCGAATCGGGCGGGATGACCTGCCACGCGGCGATCGTCGCGCGCGAGCTCGGCATCCCGTGTGTGGTCGGCGCCGAGGGTGCGACGGAGCTGATTGCCGACGGGGAGATGGTCCAGGTCGACGCCAAGACCGGCGTGGTGAGCAGCCCAACCGGGGCAGCCCCCGAGTCGCCGTCCAGCGGTGCGACCGTAGCGGCCGTGGGCGTCGCGGCGATCCCCACAGCGACGAAGGTGCTGCTCAACATCAGCGAGCCGTCGCTCGCGGAAGCAGCCGCACGTCACCAGGTCGACGGGGTCGGATTGCTGAGAGCCGAGCTCATGATTCTGGAGGCCCTCGGGGGGCGTCATCCTCGACTGTTACTCGAGGAGGATGGGGACGAAGCGCTGACCGAGCAGCTGATGAAGGGCATCGGCACGATCGCGAGAGCGTTTTTCCCCCGGCCGGTGACCTATCGCACCTACGACTTTCGGACCAGCGAGTTTCGGGCGCTGGCTGGAGGGGAGCGCTTCGAGCCGCTCGAGGCGAATCCGATGATCGGCTTCCGCGGCGCGCTCCGCTACGCGGTGGAGCCGGAGCTACTCACTCCTGAGCTCACGGCTCTCGGGCGCCTCTGGGACGAGGGCCTCACCAACATCCACGTGATGGTCCCGTTCTTGAGGACCCCGCGCGAGTTGAGGCGTTTCCTGGAAATCATGGAGCCGATCGGCCTTATGGATCGCCCTGGTTTCCAGCTCTGGGCCATGGCGGAGGTTCCATCCATCTTGTTTCACCTCCCGACCTACGCCGAGCTCGGCATTCACGGTATCTCGATCGGTTCGAACGACCTGACCCAGCTGATGCTCGGTGCCGACCGGGATTCGGAGCGCCTATCCGGCACCTTCGACGAGCGCGACCCTGCCGTCGTGGGCGCTATCGGTCAGCTCATCGCCTCGTCGCGGGAGCTTGGGCTCGCCACCTCGATCTGTGGTCAGGCGCCCTCGGTTCATCCGGAGTACGCGCAGATGCTGGTTCAGGCGGGTATCGACTCAATATCGGTGACGCTCGATGCCGTCGAGCAGACGCGCATGAATGTCGCTGCGGCTGAACAGCGCATTCTCCTAAAGGCCGCGCGCTAGAAGCTGGGCGGGTCTGAGGCGGGGAAGGACTCGATCGACGCCTCTTCGACGGGATCCAAGAGCCGCTCCGCGGCCTCGAGTGCGTCATGGGCGGCGTCCTCCGCCTCGATCCGTTCTTCCTCGATCATCGCGCCGCTCGGCATCCGGATGAGCATGACGTAGGCGGCTCCCTCCGGCCGCGGTACGGCTTCGTCAATCAAGGAATCGGCGACGGGGTTTGGCCCGATCACCTCGCAGCCGCGCTCCCGGAGGCGGTCCATTCGCTGGAGGATGTTTTTCGAGAGCTGGCTCATGATCGCCTCCTTACGGCGTGGATCCCAGCAAGTGACTCATATGGAACGCCTCACGGCCAACCTCTCCGGGTGTGTGGGTTCGTGCGCGAATTCCACGGCCCCTTCGACGCTCGTGGGCCACTGAGTTCAGAGCGCCGGGAATCGGGGAAACCCCGCGACCGGCTGGCGCCATAACCCTGATGCCTCCGGTGGGCCCCTGGTCGACCCTCCGCTCGGACAAGACCACCAGGAGGCCATCATGGCGACGAGCGCCGGCGAAGAGGCGACGGTCGGGGCACCGCCCGGATTGATCGACGCGTTTGAGTACCCGTTCTTTCAGACCATCTTCGACAGGAAGAGCCGTCGGGTTGGTCTTGGCATGGAGATCAACTCCGACGTCCTGAAATGGAAGAGCCCGTATGAGCCTGTGCCGCTAGGAGAGCTCGAGGAGGCCTTGCTGTGCATGGCCGCGACGGGGCTCACCGGTCTCAATCTCGGCGACCTCGACCCCGCTCGCGGGATGTCCACGTTGGTGCAGTGGACGACACGCACCTGGCCAAGCTCGTGTTCGAACCACGGCACCGAGCTCTTCTTCACCAACGACGACGGCACCTATCTGCTGAACATGTTCGGGCTCGTGCCGGAGCCGGGTGAGGTCGCGACGCTATCGGGCAAGCCCTTCCAGGACCAAGTCGACTGGATCGTCGAGCTGTACCGGCGGGCTCGTGTGGAGCTGCGCCCGGGTCGAGCGCCGCTTCCGACCACCCTGCCCGGTTTGTTCGACTTCAATCAGTGGAACGCGAACCAGCCGGGCACCACGCTCTTTCTGCCGGTCACGAACACCACGCTCGAGTACATCAACCTGCTGTTCATCTACCTGGCACGCAGCTACAAGTTCACCATCGTCGACGAGCAGCGCGGCAATCAGCCTGCAGGCCTCCAAGCGGCCGTGGACTCGGGAAGGCTGGATCCGGATCGGCAGATGACGATCGCCGAGCTCGAGCAGCGGGTGCTCTCCATGCTCGTCGTAGAGCAGGCGTTCATCTGCCAGAACATCAACCTCGCGCTCCAGGCGCTCGGTCTTGGGGGCTGGACGTTCACCGGCTTTCTCGCCCGCTACGTCATGGGCGGCGGGGACGTTCCGGGGCTGGGCTTCCGTTTCCAAGAGCCGCATTCCGGGCCGTCCTGTCCCGTCGGTCTCGACGGACACTTCGAAGCCTTCACGCCTCCGTACTACGGGGACATGCATGAGGCGGTGGACGCCTTCATGGCCATGAAATGGGCTGCCTTGGATGAGGACGTGCCAAAGCCGTACCTCGAGCCCGACAAGTTCGCGACCGCGATTCCCCGGCCGCACGAGGACACGCTGGAGTTGGTCAAGGCGTACTGCCAGTACGTCTTTGACACCTACGGCCGCTTTCCCGTCTATCTGGACCCCATGTATCAGCGGCTGACCTGCCAGGCCCAGCACGTCGATCCCGACTTTTACGCCGAGTACTATCCGCCCGGCGCGCTTACCGGCCAGCACCGCGAACACATGCGCCGTTGGCACCCCGAGCTCGCGGACGATCAGGGACGACCGCCACGGCGGGAGGCTGAGTAGGCGGCTCAATAGCTCGCCGCAATCTGGTCCCGCGACGTGCCGCACGAACGCCGATATTGGCGAGCTTCCTGACGGCATGCACAGCGCGGTCGGCGAGGACGGCGCATCGATCTCGGGCGCTCTTGGTCGACGCGGATTTCCTGATATTCGACGAGCCCACCATCCATAAGGAGGCTGACGACTCGGCGGCCTTCGTCCGCCACATCAGCCATGCCGCCGCAGGTGCCGGCGAGCGGGTGATTAACCATAGGCTTGAAGGACTCGAGGACTTCGACGAGATCTTGGTCCTGGACGAAGGCCGGGTAGTCGAACGTAGTATCCATCAATACCTCGTGGCGGCCGAGGGGCCGTACGCCCAGGCGTTTGATTCGCAACGGATCGACGCGCCGGGGAGTCTTCGGGTAAACGACAGCGAACACCAGGGGGACAGGGATGGATGAGCAGACGGCACGCGAGTTGCTCGCGACGGAGCGCAAGAGGATCGAGGACGAGATGGCTCGGCTCGATCGAGCCAACCGTCGGGCCGCCGAGCGTGCGGCGGAGCCTCAGGACAGGGCGGACTCCGCCCAGCTGGACTACAGCCATGCGGCGGACCTTGCTCGCGTCGAGTCGCTTCAGGAGGAACTCCACGCGGTCGAGCGCGCGGAGCAGCGCCTTGCCGACGGGATCTACGGACTCAGTATCGAAAGTGGTGAGCCGATCGGGGACGGGCGGCTGACCAGGATTCCGACCGCCGAGCGCACCACGCAAGAGCAGGCGGCGTTCGAGCGAAGAGGTGGCTAGCGTCAAGCCGTCAGTGCCCGAACTTCACCTCGGGTAGGGCTCGGGCAACCCACCGCGGACGCCACCACGCGGCGGCGCCGGCAAGGCGCATGGCGACAGGCATCAGGAGCAGCCGCACCAGAAGCGCGTCGAGCAGGACCGCGACTCCGAGGATGATGCCCATCTCCTTCGGGGGCAGGGGCCCAGAGAGGGCGAAGGTGAAGAAGACGGCCACCATCACGGCCGCCGCGGCGAGCACGACACGGCCAGAGTGGGCGAGACCGCCGACCATCGCCTCGCGGGCGTCCTGAGAGCGATCCCAGTGCTCCTTGGCCGAGGAGAGCAGGAACACGGTGTAGTCCATGGAGATCGCAAAGATCATCGCGAAGAAGAAGACCGGGCCCCATGCATCGAGGAAGCCCTGGGACTCGAAACCGAGCAGGCCCGAGAGGTGGCCCTCCTGGAAGATCAGGCGGGAGACCCCGAACGCCGCACCGGTGGCCAGCAGGCTCGTGACCACTCCGATCGCCGCTACAAGAGGCGCCTGGAAGGCGAACAACAGCAGGAGAAAGCCAAGGACGAGCACGACTCCGATAACGATGGGCGTGTACCGGTTCAGGGCTGTCTCGAGGTCGTAGTTCTCGGCGGCGGCACCTCCCAACAGGACGCCGCTGGGTAGCGCGTCGCGCAGGCGCGCGACCGTCTGTCCAAGCTCTGGGTCGGACGGGTCGACGGTCGGCACAACCTGCACCATCGCAAGCCCCTCTGCTCCAGCGATTGGCGGAGAGGCCTGCGCAACCCCCGGGTCCTTTGCCGCGATCCTCTGAGCCTCGTCAATCTCGGAACTCGGACCCACGAGCTGGAGTTGTCCGGGGGCGCCGGGCCCGAATCCGTCAACGACCTGCTCGTAGCCGACCCTCGATGAGTCTTCGGCCGGCACGACCGCGATCGAGGGCATGCCTGTCCGTAGTCCGAGGACCGGCGCGGCCAACACCAACAGCACGATGAGCGCAGGGGCTCCATAGAGCGCGGGCTTCGACCACAGGCGCTGACCCCAGCGCGCGAAACGCGCAGAGCGGTGTTCTCCCTCGTGGACCCACGGCAGTGAGAGCCGATTGATGCGTTCGCCGAGGCGCGACAGCACTGCGGGCAGGAGCGTGAGCGTCGCTCCGAGGACGAAGATCACCGAGAGCATGATGCCCAGGGCCATCGAGCGGAATGCCGGGCTGGGAACGAGCATGACCGCCGAGAGGGCGATGAGGACCGTCAGCCCCGAGAAAAAGACGGCTTTGCCGGCGGTATCCATCGTGGACGCAACCGCCTCGACCCGCCCCATCTTGGAGCCCGTCAGAGCGGCTCGGAACCGGACGACGATGAAGAGCGCGTAGTCGATGCCGAGCGCCAGCGCGAACATCAGCGCGAAGTTCATGGCCCAGATGGAGACGTCGAAGAACTGTGCCGCGACGACGAGGGAGCCGGCCGACGCGGCAAGGCTCAGAATCGTCAGCAGAAGTGGCAGGCCGGCCGCGACCAGCGCGCCGAACGCGACGATCAGAATGGCGAGAGTCACGGGCCACGACAGCAACTCGGACTTGAGCATTGCCTCTTTGTTGGCCTCGTTGAAGTCGGACCACATTCCCGAGGCTCCGGTGACGTTCACCGTAGTGCCCGGCGTGGCGAGCGCCGCCAGCTCGCCCTTCAGGTCATCGGCCGCGCGAACCATGCCGGTCGGATCGTCTGCGGCTCCGCCCAGGATGATGGCGGTGTGACCGTCAGCGCTGACCGTTCCCGCCATCGGATTCGGCGGGCTGACCGACGAGACGCTCTCATGGTCAGCGAGCCGTTCCTCGACGCGCGCCACCGTCTCCTGGAAGCCCTGATCTTCAAATGACAACGTGTCGGACGCGACGACGACCGTCAGAGCGCTACTGACGTTTCCGTCGAAGGCAGTCTGGGCTACCTCGCGCGCCTGCACCGACTCAGAGCCCGAGTCTTCCCACCCCGCGCCGGAGAGGGCGGTCTCCACCTGAGGCGCGAGAGCTCCGAGTCCGACCAGGAGGACGATCCAGATCGCGGCGACGATTCGAACGTGCGTCGCCGACCAGTGGCCCAGTCTGCCGATCGGGCCGATATCGCTCATCGTCCCGCTTCTTTCACGCCGCAGGCGCGGCGCAGTATCAGTGACATCGGGCAGTCACCCGCGGCGACATACAGAAGTTGATTCGCGCCGACGAACGCCGTCAGGAGAAGAAACCAAGGGTTCACCAGAGCAGCGAGCGCCGCGCTGGCGAGCGTCACGGATCCCGCGATCGCGAAGAGCACTCTCTCGAGTGGCCATTTGCGATGAGTAGCCGGCATGAACGTCATGACTTGGCCTCCTGGCCTTCGAGGATCGCTTGGAGTTCCGCGACCTGCTCGGCCACGCTCCCGCATACCCGTTCACACAGATCGAAGACCGACGGGTCGGCGATGGCGCAGCGCACGGCGGTCCCGTGTTTTTCTCGCGAAACGATTCCCGCCCGTGACAGGATCGCGAGGTGCTTCGACACGTTCTGCTGGCTCGTCTGGAGCGTCTCGGCAAGTTCACCGACCGTTGCTTCTTCAGAGCGCAGGCGGTCGAGGATCCTGATCCTCATGGGCTCAGCGATTACGCGAAAGCGTTCCGCGATCAACTCCGCGAGCGACTCCGGCAACGGATGCGGCATGGACCTGGACATCGAGACTCCTTCACTGCCGTTCAGATGCACAACTCTACAGCTGTGGAGTTGTTATCACAAGCAGCGGGCGCGGACCACCGGATGTGGGACTCAGGCGCGGTCCTCCTCGCCATGAATGCCATGAACTTGACGACGTTCACGGCGAAGCTGATCGCCGATCCGGCAATTGCGATGACCAAGAGCAATCGAACGAGCCACGACCAATCGGTGTCGTAGGTGGAGAAGTCGAACGGAAAGACCTGAAGAAGGCGGACCGCGGCGGCGAAGCCGATCGCGGAGGTGACCGCCGCCCCGAGCGCCGTGAACCAGTCGGCGTCGAACCAGAAGTACGCCGCGTTGGCGACGATGCTGGCGACCAGTGTCACCGAGATGATCGGCAGCACGTCGTTGAACTCATCGGTCACGAAGTCCGGCCACCCCCACTCGAGCAGCTGGTGAACCACATGCAGCAGCGCCACGTTCACGGCGACGGCCACCAGGTAGCCAAAGCGTTTCGACCCGGTTGGGCGGGACATGACGTGATGCTCGTCGCGTCGAGGCGCTGTCGCATTCGTGCTCTGTCCGGGGCGGGCGTGGTGCGAGACCCACCGTCTCCGTTGCGGACAAGTACGGTCGCGAGGTCTCCGTGGGGCTTGGGACGGTGCGTGCCATGTACTCCTTCGCGCGTGAAACGTTGGCTGCGCTGAGCGCGAAGACGGAGGAGGAGCCGCCCCGTTTCGATGTCGATTCCCTCGCGGATCTTCCGTCGCCCGCCCGCCGTTTCCTCGCTCACGCCCTCCCGCCGGGGACTCCGCTTGCGGACTCGCTGGAGCTCGAAATGACCGGGGAGATCGCCCTCAGGGGTCGTTGGATGCCGTTTCGAGCCCGGCAGGTCCTTCGGGCCGGGCGCGGCTTCGTGTGGGAAGCGTTCGTCGGGCGCAAGCTGATGCGGTTTCGAGGGGCGGATGCGCTCGGGCCGGGCGGGGCCCGCATGGACTTCCGACTCTATGGCGTCCTTCCGGTCGTCCGGGCCAGCGGCTCGGACATCGCCCGCAGCGCTGCCGGCCGGTTGGCTGCTGAGACCGTTGTCTGGCTGCCTCAGGCGCTGACTCCTCAGAGGCAGGCGAGATGGCACGGGAGAGATGACGAGCGCGCGATCGTGACCATCCATGCCGCCGGCGAGCTGATCGATGTCGAGGTCACCGTGGATGAGTCCGGCGCGCTGCGGGAGTTGTCACTGCAGCGGTGGGATTCGGGTATGAAGCCGCCTTCTCCGCGGACCTTCGGCGGCGCCATGCACTGGGACTATGTACTCGAGAGCGGTGTCCGGATTGCCGGCGGCGGGACCGTCGGCTGGGACTGGGGTACGGCAGCCGCGGCAGAGGGTCAGTTCTTTCGGTACGCAACCACCTCCGCGCGCCCGGCATTCCCGACATTGGCCCTCGCCGCTAAGGCGCGCCCATAGGTAGTGGAGACCCCGCATCGCGAGTCCGTATCTGCCACGGGTGGCTTGGGTCCGTGCGATAGCGACGCTGTTGGTGGTGACGAGGTCGTCGCCGCGACCAAAGGAGTCCGCCCATGTCGGCGAAACGCACCAACAACATGGAGCCTCGGCGTTCTGGTCCACCACCGGAGGCGCACTGCGAGTACTGCGGGCTCTCCTACGACGACGCGTCGAACGCGGCCATCGGCGATCAGGGCGAGGCGAAGGCTGCCCGGGACTCCGGTACGAAGTCTCGTCGACCATCGGACGCCGAAAGTGTCGAGACCCATTGTGAGTTCTGCGGCGCCGAGTATCCGGTGCCGACCTCCACGAAGGGAGCAGAGAACTAGGCGCCGACCGCCCGCTTTGCGCGGGTCGCCCAAGGCCACCGCAGGACCGACATCCCCGAGCCGATCTCTCGTCGATTGAAGGCGTGCCAACTCAAGACCCACAGCACCAGCGGGGTGGCGATCAGAGCCAGTAGGCGCCACCAGTCGAAGCTGCCCGTGAGTGGGACCGACGCATCCGCCCAGTAGAGCGGAGACAGCGGGCGTAGGGCGTCGATGGAGGGAACCGCTGCGCCAAGGGTGTTGATGAAGTACGCGGCGATGAGGGCACCCGTGGCAAGCAGCGCCGCCTGTCGACGAGTCGCCAACAGCGCCGCCAGCCAGAAGCTCAGCGCCAGGAATACCAAGGCGGTCAGCGCCCCGAGGCCGAGCGCGACCACCACTCGCCAGAGCGCGATATCGAGGTCGCCCAACGGTAGACCGATCGCGAAAGCCGGGATGCTCGTTGCGACGGTCAGTACAAGGGCCGTCGTGAGCGTAATGGACTTCTCCAGCAGCACTCGAGTCCGCGAGATCGGTTGCGCGAGCAGGGTCTCCAGTGTCCCGTTCGATTCTTCTCCGCCGAGCGCTCCGGTGCCGATCGCGATGGCGACGCCCGCCCACAGAGCCGGGATCCAGGAGAAGAATTCGGCACTGAGAAAACCTGCCGGGCTCGCCAACGACTCCGCCTCGCCCAGAAAGGCGTCGTAGCCCGGCGGGAGCTCGAAGTCCGCCAGAGTCGAGCGGAAGCTCGGGTAGACCGCGCAGACCCAGATCGCGAGCGCGAACACGATTGCCGCCACGCCGATCAGCGTCGGCCGTGCCTCGCGGATGCTCGCCCGGGCGATCGGGGTCATGCCGCGTCCTCTTGTTCGTAAAGCTGCAGCACGACGTCGTCGAGTCGCGGCGGACGCACCGCGATTTCGGAGATGCGGCTGCCGGCGAGCTTGCGAATGAGGTCGTTTGGGTCCCCTTGGAAAGCCAGGCTCACCGCTCGGTGGTTCGACCTCAGCATGCTGACGCCATGGATGCTCGCGAGATCCGGGACGGATCCGTCGAAGGAGATGTCGAGTCGCGCCGGCGCTGCCGCGAGCAGTTCCCCAACTGGGCCCGCCCTCAGCAGCTGTCCGTGCCTCAGCACGGCGACCCGGTCGCACACCGTTTCGACCTCGCTCATGACGTGGGAGGACAGCAGGACCGCCGCCCCCTCGTCCGCGCGCTCTCGCAGGAGTTCCCACACGGTCCGTTGCCGCATGGGATCGAGGCCGGAGGTCGGTTCGTCGAGGATAATTACCTGGGGCCGATGGGCGAGAGCGAGAACCAGCCCGAGCTTCTGACGATTGCCTTTGGAGTAGTCGCCCACGGTGCGTTCGAGGTCCAGGTCGAGACGGTCGGCGAGATCGGCGATTTCTGCTTTGGCAACCCGGACACGGCGAAGGTCGGCGACAAAGCGGGTCACCTCTTCGCCCTTCCAAGTGTCATAGAGCCGGAGGTCGCCCGGTAGGTAGCCGCACGACTCTCGTGCTCTCACGCCGTCACGCTGGCAGTCGTGCCCGAGAATGGCGGCGCTGCCGCTCGAGGGGCGAATCAGGTCCAGGAGGATCCTGATCGTCGTGGACTTCCCCGCTCCATTCGGGCCGAGGAAGCCCAGGATCTCGCCGGATACGACCTTCAGGCTCAGGTCGTCCACGGCACGTGTGGTGCCGTAGTCCTTCGTGAGCTGGCGGATCTCGATGGCGGGCGCGCCCGGGGGGCGCGCCCGCTCGATGTCCTCCTCACGCACGACCGTGGATGGTCAGTCGGCGTTCGCGGATACGGGTATGTGCCCTTGGGCATAGTGATCTTGAGTACGCCATAGGCGACACCCGCGTGGATGTCGTCCTCGTCGACTCCATCGGGCAGTCGGAAACGGCGCATGAAGTCTCCGTACGAGCGCTCAAGGCGGTGGTAGCGATCGTCGCTCACCTCGACCTCCCGCTCGCGTCGGCCGCGAATGGTGAGATAGCCGTCGTCCACCGAGATATCGATGTCGTCGTCGCTGACGCCAGGCAGCTCCGCAGTCAAGATGAACGTGTCGTCGGTCTCGACGATGTCGGCCGTTGGGGTCCATGGGCCATCGAGCTGTCGAGGTTGATCGGCGTCGAAGCGGCTGATCAGCCGGTCGATCTCCCTGCGAAGGACGCCGGCTTCGCGAAAGGGGTCCCATGTGACGAGGTCACGCATGGTGGTGTTCTCCTTCTGATTGGTGGCTCACCTCGAGGGGGCGTCGAGGATCTCGTCCGGGCGGACGAGCAGGACGTTCACCGGCGAGTTGCGAGCGAGGAAGCTCGCGAAACTCCCAAGCAGGATGCGGTCGACCAGGCCCCGGTGCGCCGCGGCGACGATGACATCGGGCCGCTGTTGTTCGGCCCATACGCACACGGCGGTGCCGACGTGTCCTTCGAGGAGCACCGCTTCGGCCGACGGAACCCCAGCGGCCTGCCGGTCGAGCCAGCGTCGCGCGTCCTCGTGGACGGATTCCGGCTCAGGAACCAAGACGCCCGCAGGGTCTGGATAGAGAACCGGCTGCTGGGTGACATGCACGAGGCTGAGGCGCCCGTCGTCCCCGGCGAGCCTCCTGGCTTCGGCAAGGGCAAGGCCGGACGCCTCGGAATCGTCGATGCAGCAGGCGACGTGGGTGAACAACTCGCTCATGAGGCCATACCTCCTCAGGCTCTTTCCGGCCTGTAAAGGGTAGGTCTCCATGTAAGGACGTCGCAGCGCCGAGAGGCCCGATCCACCCTGCGGAAAGGCCGCACGGCGCTGGACCTTGTCCCACTCGCGTGGGACGCTACATGGAATGCCCTCAGACCCTCCTTCGCCCGCGCCATCGATTGACGCGACCCAGAGGGCAGCGTTGCTGGCCGACCTCGGCGTCGCCCTCGTGGAGGCTGGGGATGTCGGCCAGATGCTCCAGCGTTTGGCGCATGCCGCACGAGAGGTCAGCCGCGCTCGCTACGCGGCCATCGGCGTGCTGAACCGTGAGGGCACCGGCCTCTCGGACTTCGTCACCTCCGGCATCAGCGAGGAACAGCGCAAGAGGATCGGCGAGCTGCCTCGCGGCCGCGGCCTGCTCGGGGCGATCATCGAGGACGAGGCACCGCTGCGCGTTGACGACATCGCGGCGGACCCTCGATCGTCAGGTTTCCCGAAGGAGCATCCGCCGATGACGAGCTTCCTCGGCCTGCCGATCGTCTTAGCCGGGCGCGTCTACGGGAACATCTACGTCACCGACAGCGAGGGCGACGGTGGGTTCTCCGACGAGGACGAGCGTGTCCTCGAAACCCTTGCGGCGTATGCGGCGATCGCGATCCGCGGCGCCCAGCTACGTGGCGAGCGCCAGCGCTGGATCGAGGGACTCGAGGGCATCTGCAACGTCTCGGGAGCGATCGGGCGGAACTTGCGTCTCGCCGACCTCCTACCTGAGGCCGCCCGTCAGACCCGCCAGTTGCTGGGCTGCGACACGGTCGGGATCGGTCTGATCAGTGAGGGCAGACTGCGTTTCCCGTTCGCTCATGGGCCGAATGCACTCCGGCTCGAGGCTCTCGATTCCGCAGCCGTCGAGTCGGCGCATGTCCGCGACCACATCGAACAGGCACTAGAGGGCTATCGCTGCCTTGTCGAGCCGCTCAAGGTCGACGGGCAAAGCATCGGCAAGCTCGTGGCGGTCTGCACGAACGAGCTCGATCCGTGGCAGGCTGACATCGTTGCCCTCCTGGCCACCCACATCGCGATGGCCGTCGCGAACGCGGAGCAGTTTCAGGAAGAGCGACGCCGTCTGGCCGAAGAGTCTGATCGGCGCGCTTGGAAACTGGAGGAGCGGCTTTCCCAAGAGGTCCACGCCCGGGCACTCCTTGCTCAGGAGGACGAGCGAGCCCGGGTGGCTCGCGAGCTGCACGACGAGACCGGGCAGCTATTGACCGGTGTCAGCCTGCGTCTGAAGGCGCTTGGTGCCCGCGTCGACCAGGCCGCGGCCGAGGAGATCGGCGATCTCCAAAAACATGTGAAGGACGCCCAGGAATCGATGCGGCAGATTCTTCGCCGGCTACGTCCGCTCGATCTTCAGAAGGGCCTGGGAGACGCAATCCGCGAGCTTGCCCGGCGGGCTCAGGGCACGAGCGACTGCGAAGTAGCCGTCGAAAGCACGCCGCTGCCGCCCATCCCCGAAGAGGTCGAGCTGGTGCTTTTCCGGGTGGTGCAGGAAGCGCTGACCAACGTGGTGCGTCACAGCGAGGCGTCGCATGCGGCGGTAGTGCTGACCGCCCTAGAGGGTCACCTTCGGCTCTCGATCGAGGACGATGGCGTGGGCTTCAATCCCACACAGGCCACCGATCGAATGGGCCTTTCCGGCATTGCCGAGCGCGTCGATCTGATCGGCGGAAAGCTCCGGATCACGTCGTCCCCGGAGTCCGGCACTGTGATCGTCGTCGACGTCGATACGACGCCCGCGGGCGAGGCGCCGAGCCCTTAGGCGTTCGGCGCCTCGCCGCGCTCGCGACGGGCTTCGTCGAGTAGACCGCCCTTCAGCGCGATCGCGACCATCTCCGCGCGCGTCTCGGTTCGAAGCTTGCGCATGATGTGGGCGCGGTGGCTTTCCACGGTCCGGACGCTGACCACCAAATCCTCAGCGATTTCGTGGTTGGTGTGCCCCAGCGCGAGAAGCTTAAGTACCTCCCGCTCTCGGTCGGAGAGCTCGTCGATGGGGCCTTCAGAGCCCGGTCCGGCGATTCGCGCGCCAAGAGCGGGGTTCAGGTAGCGACCGCCATCAGCGACGACCCGAATCGCGTCGAGCAGTTCTTCCTCCGCCGCGGCTTTTGCGACATAGCCGGATGCCCCGGCGGCGAAGGCGCGCTTGATTACGTCCGGGCTCTCGTGCATCGACAGCACAAGGACGTGCGTGTCCGGGCGGCGCTTGATGACGGCCTCGGTTCCGGCGATGCCGCCGGCTCCCGGAGTTTCGAGATCCATCACGAATACATCGGGCGCCAGTCTCTCCAGGTAGGGAAGCGCCCGCTCGTGCGACTCATAGTCGCCCACGCAGACGAGGCCTTTCTCCTGGTCGATCAGGAGCTTCAGCCCCGAACGGACGACCTTATGATCGTCGGCGATGACAACCTTGATTTCGACGGGCATGGTTCGAGCAGACTATCTCGTTGTCGGCAAGACAAGCGGTGAGCCCCGGCGGGGCCTGCGGGAACCCCGCAGGCGATTCACGGCCGGTTCGTTCGCGGCGCGTTCGGTCAACTGATGAGCGGCCGCTCGGGCTGGGGCACGATGCTCGCTATGCATAGTCACACGCCAGAAAAGGGCGAAACGCTACGACTGGGCGCGCTCTCGGCCGAGGAGGAAGCGGCCATCGCCGCGATCGCCGATCCCGTGGGGATCATCAGTGCGTACATGAACTTCGCCAAGGGCGGGCAGCACCATGCTGAGACGGAAGCGCGGCGCGCGCTTGCCTCGCTCCAGAGGAGCCCTCCCGGAGAGATTTCAGGATCGGAATGGAGCACGCTCCTCGATGATGCCCTCGATCGCCTCGTCGGACTGGTCGGCTTTCGGACCGAGGCAGGCGAGCGCGGCCGAGCCATCTTCTTGCCCCTGAGTGGCGACGACGGCCGTGTCGTGCGCTCTGCCGCCGCGTTGCCCGACCTCGTCGCGATCGCCCGGCAGCCGTACGTACGCCCGCTGTTTGCGGCGAAGGTCGCCAGCGCGAACGTCGCCGTGGTCAGCGTCACTCACGACGGCCTCACGGTGACGAAGTTCTGGGGCAGACAATCCCTTTCAGAGTGGTCCATCCCGTTTGATGAAGAGCGCCAAGGCCGACGCCTTCAGGGACCGTCTCATTCGCGCATGCACCCCGGCCCTCGGGCGGAGGCTCAGACGGACCTTCTGGATCGCAAAGGCGCGGCCCATATCGAGAGCTCTTTGGCCGAGGCAATTGATTCGCTCATTCTGCTCGTCCGCAGGCATGCCTGGGGCGCGGTCGTCGTCGGCGGAGACGTGCGCTTCTCCCGCCGGATGGTCGCGGCACTCGAGGATGCGGGCATTCGCGCCCTTGCTCATCCGCAGCATGTGTCGTCCTCGAGCGAACGACTGGCCGCCCTCGGCGCGCTGGAGAACGAACTCTCCGACGACCAGTCGGCGAAGGTTCGGGAGCTTCTCGAGAAGAGCGAGACGGGAGGTGCGAGCCTCGGTCCTGCCGCGACGATGCAGGCCCTGGAATATGAACGAGTCGGCCAGGTCATTCTCGGTGAGCCGGTCGTGAATACGGTGACGGACACGCCACTGTCCCCCGCGGTGGACATGGGCACAGGGGGCATCGACGATCCACTCAACGACGTCGTCCTCGCGGCGCTCGGCCGGCAGGTGCCCGTGATGACCGTCTCCGGAGAC
>CAMYIK010000049.1 GCA_947258365.1 uncultured Thermoleophilia bacterium
CGAGAAGGCGGCTGAGCTCGGACTCGGTGTGTGCGGCAGTGACAACGAGGAAACCACAGAAGAGCCCGAGGAGACGACCCCCACCGCCGCACCCGGTGAGCTGGAGGAACTTGGTGCCGCCGACCTCAATCGCTACCTGGTCGACGTTCAATCGGCCGCCGGAGCGATGACCGCGTTTGGAACGGCCCTGACCCGGATCTCAGATGTCGAAGCCCTCCAGGCCAGCGCGCCTGAGCTCTCCGTAGAGGTCGAGAAGTTCGACGCGGCCATCGCCGCAATGTCCGGTTACACGATCTCCGTGCCGGACATCGAACGCCAAAGGAGTGCCTTGGTCTCCAACGCGGGCGGCGTCAGCTCGTCGCTGCGTCGCTTTGCCGAGACGGCGGCTACAGGCGATGAAGACGAGATCGCGAAGGCCGTGCCGGCCATCCAGTCCGCCGTCCAGCAGTTTGGCGAAGCCGCCCAGGCGTCCACGACAGGCTAGCCAGCTTCGAGCGTCAGGCCTACTTGCGGGCCTGGCGCTTTGCCCGCTCGGATCGCGTCGCCGCAATCACGATGCCCGTCAGGATTGCGCCCCAGAACACACCGTAGCTGAGACCTCGGAGCGTGGGTTGGCCGAGGAACGCGACGTGGATCGCCCACAGCACGATCACCGCCAAGGGCGCGACGATGAGGACCTGAAGCCCCGGGTGGAGTTCCTCCCAGAGGACCACCAAGGCGGGCGGCTTTCGACGTGTGGCCATAGGCGCAGAATAGCCCCGATAGGGTTGCCACATGGCGAACGACACCTTCCCCACGACACCGGAGTGGCAGTCACTATTGGAGTGGACCGGGACCCTCTCGGACCTCTCGGGAACCTCGACTGTGCTCGGCTGGGACCGCGAGACGACGATGCCGGCGGGAGGAGCAGATGGCCGAGCAAAGCTGCTCGGAACCATGGCCGCTCTGGGGCATCGAGAACTGATGCGCCCGGATGGCAACGACCTTCTGGACGCCGCCGCGCAAACTGCGCAGACTCCGACGCACGAGCGTCTCATCGCGCTGATGCGACGCGATCGCGAGCGCGCTTCAAAGGTGCCGGAGTCTCTCGTACGCGACCTCAGTGAGGCCTCGTCACGTTGCGTGTCGACGTGGATCGATACCCGGCCACGTAACGATTTCTCCACCTTTGCTGCGGCGCTTGCGCCTCTCGTCGACCTGAAGCGCCAAGAGGCTGAGGCACTCGGTATCGGTGATGAGCCGTATGACGGTCTACTCGATCAATTCGAGCCTGGCGCTCGTGCCGCTGAGCTCGAAGGCCTCTTCCGTGATCTTGCCGCCGGCATCACGGCGCTCCTGGATCGGATCGACCAGGACGCTGCCCCTCTGCCGGACCGGCATTGGGCGACCGACTCGCAGATGGCCCTCGCGTCCGAGATCTCTGACTTGGTCGGCTTTGACCGTGAGACCGGGGCACTGGCTCAGTCGGCCCACCCATTCACGTGCTCGCCACACGGTGGCGACGTGCGCTTCACGACCCGCGTTGACAGCGCAGACCCCATGGGAAACATCCTCGCCGTCATGCATGAGGCCGGACACGCCCTCTACGAACAGGGCTTTCCCAAGGAGTTCGCGCGCACGCCGCTCCGAGACGCGCCATCCCTTGGCGCGCATGAGTCACAGTCGCGCTTCTGGGAGAACCACGTCGGTCGCACACCGGCCTTCTGGGAGCTGCTCAGTCCCACCCTGAGACGCCTGTTCCCGAAGGCGATGGATGGTCTCGACGAATCAGACCTCTATCGCGGCGCGACGCGCGTGCGGCCATCGTTCGTCCGGGTGGAATCTGACGAGGTGACCTACAACCTCCACATCGTGCTCCGGTTCGAACTCGAACTCGCCATGATCCGTGGCGACCTTCACGTCGCGGATCTCCCAGGAGCCTGGGGCGATCGCCTGGAGGAGCTGATCGGCATCCGCCCGGAGGTCGATGGCGATGGATGCATGCAAGACATCCACTGGCCCGAAGGCATGTTTGGTTACTTCCCCACCTACACCCTCGGGAACCTCTACGCAGCACAGCTCGATGAGGCCGTGCAGCGTGACGTTGGCGCGACGGCACCACTGATAGCCGGGGGGGAGCTCATGCCACTGCTCACGTTCATGCGCGAGCACGTGCACAGCAAGGGAAACCTCCAGGACGCCGGCACAACGATGGCTGAGGCCACTGGCGGGCCGCTCGATGCCGCCCCGTTCCTGGCGCACCTCGAGCGTTCGTACGTGGGTTAGAGCCTTCTAAAGCACCTCACTGGCGCGACACGCCGCGCCCACGATCCCCGCACGATTCTGAAGCTGCGCGGCCTCGATTTGAGGGCGCGCGGTCAGGAGCGGAATGAACTTTTCCGCCTTGCGTGAGACACCGCCGCCGAGAATCACCAAGCGTGGCCAGACCAGCAGATCGAGCCTTTGGATCGCTTCGTCGAGGAGCGCCGCCCACTCGTTCCAGCTGAGGTCGTCGGCCTTCCGCCGCGACGCGGCGGCCCGCGACTCGGCATCCTGTCCACGGATCTCGATGTGGCCGAACTCCGTGTTGGGTACCAGCTGGCCATCGAGGAATAGCGCCGAGCCGATGCCGGTGCCCAACGTGAGCATCAGGACGACTCCGTGCTCGCCCCGTCCGCGACCGAATCGCATCTCCGCAAGACCCGCCGCGTCCGCGTCGTTGAGCATGGCGCACCTACGACCGAGCCCTTCTTCGAAGGCCTCATTGCCCGGAAAGCCGATCCAGCCAGGATCCACGTGTGCGGCGGTCATGACGATTCCGTCGAGGATCGCCGCGGGAAAGCCGATGCCGACCGGCAGATCCGCCGGGAACTCGGCGATCGCCTCGCGCGCGGTCGCGACGACCGCCTCGGGCGTCGCCGGCTGGGGCGTCCCGAACCTCACCCGCTCGCCGTCAAAATCGCCCTTGTCGATGTCGACGACAGCGGCCTTGATCCCGCTGCCTCCGATGTCCACACCAATCGCGCGGCTCATGCCATTCTCTCCGAGTCGAACACCACCAGGCTGTGCACGTCGTAGCCCTGGCTTTCCAGTCGCTGCCGACCGGGCAAGAATTCCAACTCCACGATGAAACCGACTCCCACGACCTCAGCGCCAGAGCGCTCGACGAGTTTGCATGCCGCCTCAGCGGTTCCGCCTGTTGCCAGGAGGTCGTCGTGGACCACGACACGATCACCGGGCCCTACCGCGCCGACGTGGAGCTGGATCTCGTCGGGCCCGTATTCCAATTCGTAGACCTCGGTCAACGTCTCCCCTGGCAGCTTCCCCGGCTTGCGCGCCACGGCGAGACCCGTGTCGAGTTCCCGCGCGATCGCTCCACCGAGGATCAACCCTCGCGCCTCGATACCCAGCATGGCATCTACGCGTCGTGACCTCGCGTAGTCAGAGAGCAGGCTCGTGCAGTACTTCAGTCCGTCCGCATTCTGGAAGAGCGGCATGACGTCGAAGAACAGAACCCCCGGCGTCGGATGATCGGGGATGCGCCGGATCGCCGCGTCGAGGTCGAAGCTCACGAACCCGTGATCTGACGGAGACTCGATACCAGCATGAGGTGGCGCAGATGCGACGCGAGCGCCGCGAGGGCCTCCAGCGCGTCCAGTGCCTCACGGCGTCGGACCGGGTTCTTGCTCCGCAGATTGGCCGCCAGGAGCTGCTCCAGAAGACTCGCCTCGCGCTCCGCCGCGGTTCGGAACAGGCGCAGGTGCCGTGCCTCGACTCCGTACTGAGTGAGCTCGAGCGCCGTCTGAATGATCTCTCGATCGGTCTCGTCGTAGCCATCCTTGGCGTTGCCTGAAAGTAACCCGAACTCTTCGAGAGCCGCCACGAGCTGAGGGTCGGCGCCCGTCGCGTTGATGACATCGGCGGCGGCGTTTCGACGGGTCGGCGCCGGCTCGGTGAGATTTGCCCGCTTCAGCTGACGCGCCTGGTTTGCGACGCTGAACGCGCCGCTGGTCGAGGACTCGAGCTCTTGCTTGATCACCTGGAGAGGAAGGAACTCGTCCCGCTGCAAACGGAGCACGGTCCGGAGCCGCTGGACCTCGAGCGGGGAGAACATGCGATAACCGCCCGGGGTGCGTTCCGGGGTTATCAACCCCTGGTCCTCGAGATAGCGGATCTTCGATACCGAAAGACTGGGAAAGTCTGCCTTGAGCAGCTCGTGAACCGCGCCGATTGTCAGGCGCTCATCAGACTCCAGCGGCTCATCGATCGCGGTGCCCTCAGGGTTATCGTGGGCGTCGCTCACCCCGAGATGAAGGCAAGCCGAAACTTGCCGATCTGCAGCTCGTCACCGTGACTGAGGGGTTCGGGAGCTTCTATGCGGCGGCGATTCACGTACGTTCCGTTCAAACTGTCGAGGTCGATCAGTTTGACGGCACCGTCGGCCAGCGTGAGCCGCGCGTGGTTCCGGGACACCGTGATGTCGTCCAGGAAGATGTCGCAGGACGGGCTGCGCCCGACGGTCACTTCGGGCTCTTTCAGCTGATGCACGACACCCTCGAGGCTGCCGGAGCGCACGATGAGCGCCGGACCGCCTGCATCGCCGGAATCATCGTCTATCGAAAACGGGCCTGTCGTCCGCGGGTCATCAGCCACGGGAGCCCCTACTCCGCCGGTTCGGCGCCCTCGAGTCGCTCGAGATCCGGCAGACGCTGAGCCAAGATCGCCGTGAGGCTCTCGACATCGACCTTTGCCAGTTCTCCATCGCTGCGCCCTTTCAGGCGCATCACGAGTTCGCTCTTCGCCAGCTCGATCCGGCCGTGCAAGAGTCGCCGCTCGTACGAGAGCTGGCGCTCCTGGGCGGTCAGCTCTTGGATCTTTTCCTTGAGCTCATCATCTGAGAGCTCTGTGACATCGGGGGTGGAATCCACCGCGCCTCCACTGGAAACGGTTGTCTCCCGAGCATAGCCCAGGTTTACGGTCGACTCACCCTGTCTTTGCCTTTGGCCACGCCCCAAGAGCGGTCTTGGCAAGGTAATTCGCAAGAGTCACTACTGAGAGCACCGCCGCCAGAATCAGCAGACCGTCGATCCACAGCGCATCACTTGCCAGCGCAAGGGTCACGGCGGCCATCACGGTGAACGCCGACAACTTCCCCCCGCGATCGACCGTGACCAGGTAGCCGCGGCGGCTAAGGAGAAAGAACCCGAAGGCCATCAACGCGTCACGAGCCAGGATGATGATCGGAATGGGCCACGGAATCCGCCCGAGCGCGATCAGCGAGATCAGGCCCACGCCGATCAGCAGATGGTCCGCGAGGGGGTCGACGATCCGGCCGAAACGGGTCACCGCGCCAAGGCGCCGAGCCAGCCAGCCATCGAGCCAGTCGGTGAACGCCAAGACGCCGAAGAAGATCCCGGCCGGCAGCGATGTCGGACCGTCGGAAGCGACGATCACCCACACCAAGAACGGCATCGCCAGAACTCTGCTGGCGGTCAGGATATTCGGCAGGTGCCGCAAGGGGCTCCCAGGACGTCGGTCTGAGTCGGGGCGGCAGGATTTGAACCTGCGACCTTCCGGCCCCCAGCCGACTGCGCTACCAGACTGCGCCACGCCCCGTTCCGGCCGAGGCTACCACAGCCCTCGTATCATTCACGGCAAGCTCTCCCACAGCTCGCGGACCGCGGCCGCCGCGCCATCGACGGGGATCTCCTCGGCTCGCCGGCTCGCCCTCACCTGAGCTTCGATCGGACCGTCCGGAAGGGTCCGCTTACCCATGGTAAGCCGCACGGGACAACCGAGCAGCTCCGCCTCAACGAACTTCTCTCCTGGCTTTACCGAGGCGCGGTCGTCATAGAGAACGTCGAGCCCGAGGTCCGTGAGGTCAGAGAAAAGCCGGTCGGCGAACTGCGCCTGCTCGGTGTCAGGCGCTCCGATCAGAACGAGATGAACGTCGAAGGGCGCCAACGGCTTCGGCCAGACGATGCCGGCGTCGTCGCTGCTTTGCTCGATCGCCGCGGCGGCGATGCGCGCCGGACCGATGCCATACGAGCCCATGATGATCGGGCGCTCGTTTCCGTCTTCGCCGAGGTAGGTCGCCCCCAGCGCCTCGGAGTACCGCGTCCCGAGCTTGAAGATGTTGCCGACCTCGATCACCTTCTCGAGAACCAGCGGCTGGCCATCGACGACACTCGTCTCGCCCTCGAGCACCTCGCGAATGTCCGCCGTCTCGGCGCTGAAGTCACGACCGAGTACCGCGCCGCGGAGATGTACGCCCTCGCGGTTGGCGCCGGTGACGTAGTGCCCCGTCGCGATGGTCGCATCGGCGATCACCCGGACGCCTTCCACGCCGATCGGGCCGATGGAACCGGGCGGGCAACCGAACCAACGCTCGATCTCATCAGGATGCGCGGCGCGGTTGGGCCCGATGATCTTCGCAAGCTTCTTTTCGTGGACCTGGTGCTCACCACGGACGATCGCGAGCACCGGACCATCGTCGGTCACCACGCACAGGTTCTTGGAAAGTCGCGCCGCGGGAAGGCCCGTGAGGCTCACGAGCTCGTCAATCGCTCCTACGCCCGGTGTGTCGAACGGCACGGGCTCAGGCGGCGTCGGCCCGAAGTCCGGCTCATGCGCGACGGAGACCGCCAGCTCCACGTTCGCCGCGTAGCTGCCGTCGGCGGTCCGCGCGATCACGTCCTCACCGGCGGGACTCGGAGCCATGTATTCGTGAGCGCCCCTGCCACCCATCATGCCGGTGTCGCTTTCGACCCGGTGCCACTCGACGCCGCAGCGATCGAAGATGCGACGATAGGCAATGGTGTGCGCCTGGTAGGACGCGTCCAGGCCGGCGTCGTCACGATCGAACGAGTACGAGTCCTTCATCTGGAACTCGCGAACGCGCAGCAGTCCACCTTTCGCCCGAGGCTCGTCGCGCAGCTTCGTGTGGATCTGGTACCAGGACTGAGGCAGATCGCGATAGCTCCGAAGCTCCCGGGCCGCGTGCCAGGTGATGATCTCCTCGTGCGTCATCGCCAGCACCATGGCGCGTCCGCTTCTGTCCTCGAGACGGAACTGCTCGTCCAGTGGGTAGCGCCCCGTCTGCTCCCAAATCTCGGCCGGATGGAGCACCGGCATCATCAGCTCCTGGGCGCCGATGGCGTCCATCTCTTCGCGAATGATGCGATTGATGCGCTCGATCACCTTCATGCCCAGCGGCAGGATCGTGTAGAGCCCGGCGGCGAGCTGACGCACCATCCCGGCGCGCACCATGAGTTTGTGGCTGATGGCCTCGGCGTCCGCCGGAGCATCTCTCAGCGTCGGCCAGAGTCGGCCCGAGAGGCGCCAGGAGCCGGCCAGCGGCGCGGCGGGCATGGCCCAGCCATCGGGGGCATCGATGTCGTTCATTTCCTCGTTCACAGCGCGGGAGCCTCTCACATGGGCATGTCGGCGCCGCCCAGGACCTCGGCGGCGCGTTCAGCGTCGTCTCGCGTGTTGTAGACGAAGAACGACAAGCGCGCGCGACCCGCCCGTACGGCTGCGGTCATCCCCGCCTCCAGCAGTGCCTCGGCATGAGGCGTATCGACACTGACGATGGCGCTGTCTGATGGCGCCAGCCCCAAGCCGGCGCGAAGATGGTTCGCAAGGCCCACACAGTGGGCGCGCACGCGCGAGGCGTCCAAGTCCGTGAAGAGCTCCAGTGTTGGCGCCGCAGCTGCCAGGGCCTGCCACGGCGGGGAGACGTTGAATCTGCGTGCGTCCGGCGCGAGCCTCAGCGGGGCGCCGTAGAGGGACTGCCACGGGTCATCCGCGGAGTACCAGCCGGGAAAGCGCGGAGTGAGCCAGTTCTCATCCGGCGCTGTGGTGATGAAACCCGTGCCTCGTGGACAGCACAACCACTTGTACGCACCGCAGGCGGTGACATCGAAGCGCGTCAGATCAAGCGGTAGCCAACCCGCCGCCTGGGTGACGTCGAGATAGGTCCTGACCCCGGCGCTACCCGCCGCCGACGCGAGGGCGTCGGTATCGACGACCCGGCCGTCAGCGGACTGAACAGCACTGACCGCGACGAGGTCATCGTCGGCGCTGATCTCCTCGATGAGGTTGGCCAGCGGCACCATCCGCACCCGCAGCCGCGCGTCGGCCAGGAACGGGAAGAGCAATGATGAGAAGTCTTCATCGGCGGCCAAGACTCGGGCTCCGTCCGGAAGAGAAGACGCCACGAGACCTGAGGCCACTGAGACCTGGCTGCTGATGGCCACCCAGGCGGTCGGGACCCGCACCAGGCGTGCGTACGCGGCCCGCGAGCGCTCGACATCGGCATCGAAGGTCGGCAGGAGTGCCTTGCCGTACTCCCAGACGTCCAGATGCTCCCGCAAGGCTTCGAGCCCGACGCGCGGTGGCAGCCCGACCGAGGCGGTGTTCAGGTACCCGGGTCCACCCGAGAAGTGCCGGCGCAGACCGTCCTCGAAGTCATCGTCTCGTTCCACGCGGAGCGTCGAGGTCAGCAGGCGCTGACGGTCGAGTAGGTCTTCTCGACGTACTCCTCGACCATGGCCATGAAGTCCTCGGCGAGCGTCGGCCCGTCGAGCGTCGTCACCTTCTCCCCATCCACGTAGACCGGCGCCCGCGGCTGCTCTCCCGTACCGGGCAGGCTGATGCCGATGTTCGCGGCGCGGCTCTCTCCCGGCCCGTTCACTACGCACCCCATGACGGCGACCGTCATCTCCGCCACCTGCGGGCGCTCGCGCTTCCAGACCGCCATCCGCGCGTCCAGGTGATCCTGAATCCGCTCGGCGAGCTCCTGAAAAACCGTGCTCGTGGTGCGACCACACCCCGGACAGGCGGTCACCTGAGGCCGGAATGCCCGCAGGCCAAGGCTCTGGAGGATCTCGTGGCAGACCCGCACCTCCATGGTGCGATCGCCACCCGGCTCCGGCGTGAGGCTCGCGCGGATGGTGTCGCCTATGCCCTGCTGCAGCAGGATCGACAGCGCGGCCGACGTCGCGACGATGCCCTTCGCCCCCATCCCCGCCTCGGTCAGACCGAGGTGCAGCGGGTAGCTGCAGCGCCGAGCGAGTTCCTCGTACACCGCGACCATGTCCTGCAGTCGGCTGACCTTGCAGCTGATGATGATGCGCTCTGAAGAAAGCCCGATCTCCTCAGCCGCTACGGCGGATCCGATGGCGCTTTCCACCAGCGCCCGGCGCACGACGATCTCCGCGTCCTCGGGTTCGGGCTTCGCGGCGTTCTCCTCCATCAAACGATCGAGCAACTCGGGATCGAGAGAGCCGGCGTTGACTCCGATTCGAACGGGCTTTCCGAAACGAATCGCGGTCTCGATCATCGTGGCGAAGTTCTCATCGTGACGCGCTCCACGACCCACGTTCCCCGGATTGATGCGGAGCTTGTCGAGCGCCTCAGCGCACTCCGGGACCTCGGTCAGGAGGCGATGGCCGGTGAAATGAAAGTCCCCCACCAAGGGAACGGTGACGCCGTGTTCGGCGCGCAGTCGCTCGCGGACCTCGGGAACGGCATGCGCCGCATCCCGCGTGTTGACCGTGACTCGGACGATCTCGGATCCGGCCTCGGCGAGCGCGGCAACCTGATCCACGGTCGCGCCGATATCCGCGGTGTCCGTGTTGGTCATCGACTGCACGACCACGGGGGCGCCGCCGCCGACTACGACACCGCCGACGTCGCAGGCAAGGCTTGTGCGCATGGAGCGTGTCAACCGCCCGATCTTACTCCGGCGAGCCCGGAATCAGCGCCCGAGTTCCTCCGCGATGTTCCCGCCTCGGATCAGCTCGATGTCGTTCTGCAATATGTAGAGGAAGGCGAGTACAACCAGAATGATCCCGAACAGGGCGATGCGCTCATAGACCTTCCCCGGCAAGGGTCGGCCGATGAGCCGCTCGATGAGCGCGATCACGATATGCCCGCCGTCGAGAGGCAGGATCGGGATCAGGTTGAACACCCCCAGCGCGAAGCTGATCGCACCGAGGAAGGCGATAATCGTGATCAAGCCGTCATCGGCGATGACGTCGAAGATCGCTCCGGCGCCCACGACGGAGTTGACCTGTTGCCGTGCCTCTTCCTCGAAGAGCAGTCGCTTGAACAGATCGCCATAGGCTTCGGTCAGAAGCACCATGCGGTCCCAGCCGAACTCGACGCCCTCGACCGGCCCGAGGTTCGTCCGCCCCTCTTCAGGGACTTGGGCGAAGGTAAAACCCAGCTGACCGCGGCCGAACTCTTCGTTGATCACCACAGGGGCCACGCTGCCGGTGAGCTGCTCGCCGTCGCGCTCGTAGACCACCTCGATCGGCGTGCCGACGTTTTCTTGGATCTGGTACCGGATGCCCTCGACGATTCCCGGCTCCGCTTGCACATTGTTCACCGAGATCAAGCGGTCGCCCGGCTCCAAGCCGAGCTGAGCGGCGGGCGTGGGCTTACCGTCGACGCTCGTGGTAACCGCGGCGACCTCATTCGCCAACGAGAAGTTCGGCGTGCCGATCCAGGCGATCGCGGCGAACGCGATGAAGGCCACGACGATGTTGACCGCCGGCCCGGCGAGAATGGTCGCGATTCGCCTGCCCGTGGTCGCCGCGTAGTAGCTGCGGGCCTCATCCTCGGGCGCGACGTCCTCGCTCCGAGTCATACCGACGATCTTCACGTAGCCACCGAGCGGCAGCCAGCCGAAGCCGTATTCGGTCTCCCCACGCGTAAACGACGCAATGGGGCGCCCAAAAAAGACCGAGAAGCGCTCGACCTTCATCCCTGACCACTTCGCCACGACCAGGTGCCCAAGCTCGTGGACCAGGACGAGGAAGATCAGGATCCCCACGAACAGTCCGATGTCCAGGAAGCTGTCGAGGCTCATCGGCTCACCCCCGCAGGGCTGCCCAGTCGGGTTTCCGCGGCCGCACGAGCGCGCGCGTCGGCGTCCAACACCGTCGTCAAATCACGCGCCGGCTCAGCCGAGACGGCGTCGAGGGCATCGGCGACGATTCGCGGTATGTCCCCAAACGGAAGCTGGTTGTCCAAAAAGGCCTGTACGGCAACCTCGTTGGCGGCGTTCATGATGGTCGGTGCCGTGCCTCCGGCCTCACCGGCGGCCCGGGCGATTGCAAGAGACGGAAATGCTTCGGCATCTGGCGCCTGAAACGTGAGCTCCTGACCGACGAGGTCAAACCGCGGGCGCTCCGGTGGCGGATCCGGAAAGCGCAGCGCGAAACCGATCGGAACCCGCATATCGGGCGGCCCCGCATGCGTAAGCAGACTGCCGTCCTCCAACCGCACCATCGCGTGGATTACCGATTGCGGGTGCACGACGACCTCAATGCGGTCATACGGCAGCGCAAACAGATGGTGAGCCTCGATCACCTCGAGGCCCTTGTTCATCATCGTCGCCGAGTCGACCGTGATCTTCGCGCCCATACTCCAGGTGGGATGCGCCAGAGCCTGTTCGGGCGTCGCTTTGGCGATTTGGTCGACGGACCACCCACGAAACGGCCCACCGGACGCCGTCAGCACACCCGCGGCCACCCTTTCTGCCGGCACCTCCGCCAGCAGTTGGTAGAGCGCGGAGTGCTCGGAGTCGACGGGGATCAGATCCGCGCCGGTGCGTGCGCGCACGCCCGCGACCAGATCCCCTCCGACGACCAGGCTCTCCTTATTGGCGAGCGCTACCGGCACCGCCCGCTCCAGCGCGGCCAAGGTGGGCTGAAGGCCTGCCGCGCCGACGATTGCGTTGAGGACGAGGTCCGGCTCAGATGCTTCGATGAGCGGCGCGAGGTCCACCTCATACGGCACCGTTCCGCCTCCCGCCGCACAGCTCGTGTGACGGATGCCGCGATCGTCCGCCTGCGTCGCCATGACGTCGTGACGGCTGGCGCAACTGAGGCCGCAGGCGATCAGATCGTCTGCGGCATCGATGACGTCGAGTGCCTGGACTCCGATCGACCCGGTCGAGCCAAGGACGAGGACGCGTTTCACCTCATCCGAGTGTAGTGCCGCGAGCGGGCTACCCGTCCTGAATGAGGGTCTCAGCGGTCTCACAGAACGCCACGACGAGATCCACGCACGCGTCGAGATCGGCTGGGTGGCACGCCTCGACCACCTGATGCACGTATCGCGTAGGGATCGAGACCGCCCCGGCGATCGCTCCGTCACCTGCGAGCTGGAGCTCTCGGGTATCGGTTCCCCCTCGCGGCATCACCTCGAGCTGATGGGGAATCTGCCGTTCCTCGGCGAGCGCGACCAAGTGGTCCACCAGCGCGACAGGCACGATCGCGCTGCGGTCGAAGACCTTGATCGCTGCTCCGTCGCCCACACCGGTCACGCGCTGATGGCTCTTTGCGTCGGGGCCGTCGTTGGCCAGGGTGACATCGATCGCGAGACCAAGCTGAGGACGTACCCGCGAGGCCGCTACACGAGCGCCGCGCATGCCGACCTCCTCCTGGACGGTCGCCGCGGCGTGGATGTCGCAGGCATGTGAGTTCAGGCGTTTCATGGCCTCGATCATCACGTAGAGCCCCGCGCGGTTGTCGAGGCTCTTGCCCGTCACCAGATCACCCATGTCGTCGAGGCTTCGCTCGCGCGTCACTCGATCACCGGGGCGCACGAGCTCGCGCACTCGATCCTCAGGAAGCCCCAGATCGACGTAGAAATCATCGATACTGGGGGGGCGGCGCTTCTCCTCGTTCGTCATGAGGTGCACGGGCTTTGCCCCCATAACTCCGAGCAAATCTTCCTTGCCATGGACGACGACGCGCTGAGCCGTAAGTGTCTTCGGATCGAAGCCGCCGAGGGTGAGAAAACGTAGGAAGCCACCGGGCTCGATGTGGCTGACGATGAACCCGATCTCATCCGCGTGGGCGGCAAGCAGCAGCCGGGGCCCGTCCCCTGAGAAGCGCGCTACCGCGCCACCAAGCGGATCCATCGAAAACTCATCAGCGATCGGCTCCAGCTCATCGCGTACGAGCTGGACGACGTCGCTTTCCTTGCCCGGCGCGCCCGAAGCGGCGCATAAGCGCTTGAGCAAATCGCGATTCACGGCGCTCGACCCTACGTGAACCGCTGGGTCAAAGCACCAACCAGACTGTAATGAGGTATCCGGGGACGGCTGAGAAAAGCAAAGCGTCGAATCTGTCGAGCACGCCGCCATGCCCGAGCAGGAGGGTGCCGGAGTCCTTGACTCGCGCATCGCGCTTGAGGCGCGACTCGAACAGGTCTCCGAGGAAAGCTGCCAAGCAGATGACCAACCCCAAGACGATCGACTGCAGTCCGTTGATCCAGTCCATGTAGAGCCCTGCCACCCAGACGGCGACCACCCCGACGACCAAGCCCACGACGAAGCCTTCGACGGTCTTGTTCGGAGAGACGTTCGGCGCGATCGGTCGTCGCCCCCACATCTTCCCGCCGAAGTAGGACGCCGTATCGAAAGCCCAGGTCCCGACGAGGATGTTGATGACCGCGGCGGTGCCATCCTCCTCCCGCCGCGTCAGGACCAGTACCGCGAGCGGCACGCCGAGGTAGATCGCGCCGAGCAAAGTCACGCTGAGGCGCCCGGCGAGCCGGGCGCCGCCGTGCACCAAGAGCGCCGCGATCGCCGCGAATGCCATGGACGCGGCAACGCCGACCAACAGGGCGCGCTCCGGCGGCGAAATCGTCGCGGCCAAGGTGATGGTGACCACGGCGCCGAGGTAGCCGGCCCAGCGCAGTGGCCGATAGTCATCGAAGAGCTGGTAGAGCTCGAACAGCCCGACGACGGCGATGGCGAGAATCATGGCCGCGAACAATGGGCCGCCCAGGGCCACCGCCGCCACGACGACCACTACACCGGGAATCGCGATCAGGAGGCGAGAGTTCATCTGCCCCCGAACCGCCGCTCGCGGCCGGCGTAGCTGCGGAGGGCTTCCTCGAAGTCGTCGGTGGTGAACTGCGGCCAGAGTCGCTCCGAGAAATAGAGCTCCGAGTAGGCCGACTGCCACAGCAGGAAGTTGGACAGGCGATGCTCCCCGCTGGTGCGAATCACCAGCTCGGGGTCGCGCAGCTCGGGGTCGTACATCAAGCGCCCGAACTCGTCCTCGCCCGCATCCGGACCGCACTCGGCGACAAAGCGTCGTGCCGCATCCACGATCTCGTTGCGCCCGCCATAGTTCATCGCCACCACGAAGCGCATGCCGTCATTGCCCGCCGTCAGCTGCTCAGAGCGGGCGATCTGGCGTTGCAGCTCGTGGCTGAGCTGATCACGCCGCCCGATGAATCGCATCCGGACCTTCTCGGCATGCAACTCATCCAGCTCTCCGTCGATGAGCTCCACGAACATGTCCATCAGCCCGATGACTTCGGCCTCCGGGCGCGACCAGTTCTCGGTCGAGAACGAGTAGACGGTGAGGTATCCGACCTTTCGATCACTGGCGTACCGCACGATCTTTTTGAGCGTCTCCGCTCCGGCGCGATGGCCGGCGCCGATGGGCAGCCGTCGCTCGCGCGCCCAGCGGCCGTTGCCGTCCATGATGATCGCCACGGATTCGGGCACCTCGGCCAGCGGCAGGGTCTGTTCGCCGGCAGCGGGACGCAGCAATACGCGCGCCCAGCGCAGACGGCGCTGAAGCGGAGAAAGCACAGCGCTCACAGGTCGCAAACTGCAGGTCCTCGTGATCTCACCGGGGGAACCTAGCGGCCGGGGGCAGACAGCCGTGGCCGAGAGTTCGCTCAGATCTCGAGGATCTCGCTTTCCTTGGCGACGAGCATCTCGTCGATCTGACCGACGTAGGAGTCTGTGATCTCTTGGACCTCTTTCTGCCCACGACCCAGGTCGTTCTGCGAGATGTCCCCGTCCTTCTCAGCCCGCTTCATCTCGTTGTTGGCGTCCTTCCGGACGTTACGAATCGCGATGCGGCCGTCTTCGGCGATCTTGCCCGCGACCTTGACGAGATCTTTGCGGCGCTCCTCGCTGAGCTCGGGAATCGGCAGCCGGATCATCTGGCCGTCATTGGCAGGGTTCAGACCGATGTCGGATTCTTGAATCGATTTCTCGATCGCCGGAATGAGCGAGGGATCGTAGGGCTGCACGGTGAGCATGCGGGGCTCAGGAACGTTGATCTGTGCCACCTGGTTCAACGGAGTATCAGCCCCGTAGGCATCGACGGTGATCCTGTCGAGCAGCGCCGTGGACGCGCGCCCGGTGCGCACACTCCCGAACTCGTCGTGCACGCTCTTGATCGCGCCCTCCATCCGCCTCTTCGCGTCTTCGATGCGCTCTTTCACCGCTACTCCTTGCTGGTGGCGGAGACGACCGTCCCCACCCGGTGGCCATCCAGGATGCGCTGGATGTTATTCGGGTCGTCGAGATTGAAAACCATGATTGGCAGGTCGTTGTCCATACACAGTGACAAAGCCGTGGTGTCCATCACCTTGAGGCCGCGCTCGATCGCCTCGAGGTGGCTCAACTTCGGGATCAACTTGGCGTCCGGATTGACCCGTGGATCGGCATCCAAAACACCTTCCACACCGTTTTTCGCCATCAGGATGCACTGTGCACTGATCTCCAGAGCGCGTAGCGCAGCCGTCGTGTCGGTGGTGAAGAACGGGTTGCCCGTACCGGCCGCGAAGATGACCACGCGCCCCTTTTCAAGGTGGCGAATCGCGCGGCGCCGGATGTACGGCTCGGCGACCTCCTGCATGGCGATCGCCGACTGAACCCGCGTCGCGAGACCCTCTCGCTCGAGCTGATCCTGCAGCGCCAGCGCGTTGAGAACCGTCGCGATCATGCCCATGTAGTCGGCGGTGGCGCGGTCCATGCCTGAGGCGGTGCCGGACACACCTCGAAAGATGTTGCCTGCGCCTACGACGATGGCGACCTCGACACCGCTCGCGGCGGCGGTCGAAACGGCGCTCGCGATGCGGTTGATCCGCTGAGGATCGATCCCGAAGTCGTCGTCTCCGGCCAACGCCTCACCGGAGAGCTTCAGGACGACTCGATTGAAGGGGCCCCGGTCGGGCTCTTCGGGGTCAGCTGCCAAGCTCGAACCGCTCAAAGCGTCGGATGGTGACGTTCTCGCCGAGCTTGCCGGCCATCTCGACCCGAAGCTCCTCGATCGTGCGCGGCTTCTTGGCCTCAACGTCCTTTACGAACGCCTGCTCGAGCAGAGTGATCTCCGAGAGCGCCT
>CAMYIK010000050.1 GCA_947258365.1 uncultured Thermoleophilia bacterium
AGACGCCCGTCCGACTCGATGGCGATCTGGGTGGCGATCGCTTGACCGTCGATCTTCAGGAAGGCCATCCGGAGGATTCCTTGGTCGACCGCCCGGCGACCGTACGTCGAAAAGAAGGCGCGACGATCCGTGTCCTCCGCGAGAGCCGATTTCGCCGATCCCTTCCAGCTGGAGGCCTCTACGCGTTGGGCCTCCGCGAAGAGCTGCTCGAACTCCGCGCCGGTGGCAGGGGTGAGGACCTCAGACGTGACCTCACCGAGCTTCTCAGCGTTCCGTCGCGCTCTTCGCAGATCGCTTCGCATCCGCTTCGAGAGCAGGCTCCCGGCGTTGCCCTCGCACCCTTCAAGCGAGATGTACGGGCACCGGCGATTGTTGCGCTTGACCACCAGTCGGCGCCGGGAATACGCGTCCAGCAGGGCGCCGATGGCGGGGGAATCAGCCGCGATCCGCGGCAGGAAGATGGGCTGCCTCCTGCGGGCCAGCTCCTGAGCCAACTCCATGAGGGCAGCCTCGTCGCGAAAGAGGAGGTCGGCGGGCTCGCCGAGTTCCTGGACCCCGATTTGGGAGCTGCCAGAAAAACGTCGGCGGCGCGCCAGTGGCGCTGCCGCAGCGAGCCGATCGTTCGACATCACGCACGCCACCCGGAGCGCTTGTTTACTCGCGATCGTCTCCGCGCAGCTCTGTGTCCAGATCAGATGGTCGGTTGGGCTTCGCCGCTCGCGCGGCATGTCGTCCCAATCGGAGCGGAGCTCGGCCAGTTCAGCCGAGGACTCGACAGTGAGGAAAGTCATTTGAGGTAATTCGGGGGGTAGGCGGCGGCCGTGTCCGCCGGCGAGAGGCGTCGTGTGGTGACTGCTCGCAGGGTCAACGTGACACCTTCGGCGCCATTGAGCACACATCGATCGGATAGATCGCCTAGACGTTCAGGTCACAAACGCGGCCTGATCGCCGCGTGGCAGGGTCAGCGTAACGCGCGCTCGCTCGGCATCCTCGATGCGCGCGGCACCACCATGAGCCTGCGCAATAGCCGCGACAATCGATAGGCCAAGGCCCGCGCCCCTGCCGGAGCGGCCTGCGTCAGCCCGACTGAATCGCTTGAACGCATCCGAGGAGAAGCCATCCGGAAACCCTCCACCCTCGTCCGAAACGGAGATCTCTGCCGCCTCCGCGCCGGAGCGGGCACGCACCGTCACGGTTCCCGCGCCGTGGCGAAGAGCATTGTCGATCAGGTTCCCGACGGCCTGCCGTAGGCGTACGGGATCGGCCTGAGCCCGCGCATCGGGTTTCACGTCGACCTCGATCGTGCGCCCTTCCTCCTGCGCCTGACGCAAGAACGGATCAACCGCGGCCTGGACCTCTGCCTGGAGCGACAGGTCCTCGGCCTTGATCGGGATTCCACCCTGCTCTGCCCTCCCCAGCACGAGCAGATCCTCTGCGAGGCGAACGAGATGATCGGTCTCCTCTGAGGCCGAGACCAGCGCGAGGCGGAGCTCCTCATGGCTTCGCTGCCCACTCAGCGCGAGTTCGATCTCGGCCTTCAGGATTCCGAGCGGCGTACGCAGCTCGTGGCTTGCGTCGGCAACGAAGGCGCGCTCCCGCTCCAAAACCGCGTCGATGCGTTCGAGCATCGCGTTGAGGGTGTCCCCGAGCCGATAGATGTCGTCTTGCGCCTCCGGCAACGGCAACCTGACGCCGTCAGGAGAGCCCGAAATCTCCGCGGCACGCTCGCGCATGGCACCGACCGGCCGCAGTGCGGCGCTCGCCAAGATGTAGCCGAGGCCCGAGATCAGCAACAGGATGATCGGCCCGCCGACCAACATGAGGCCGTTAAGCAGGGCGATGGTGTCGTCACGATCCTCGAGAGAGGCTCCCACCACGACGAGTTGGCCGTCGTCAGCTGGGCGGGCAAGCAGTCGCGCCCGATGAACCAGCCCATCTCGCCTCGGAATGGTCAGAAAGAGCGGCTCGTCCAAGGCGCGTTCGATGTCGTCTGAGGCGAGCAGTGGTTCCCGCAGGCGCGGCGATGAACTGCCGATCACCTCGCCGCGTGCGGTGATGACCTGCGCGAAGCTCTCCTCGGATTCCGAGAGACGATTCTCGGGCACCCCCGCAAGCGCTTCTCCTCCGGTTGTTTGGAGAAGGGCGGTGATTTCGTCCGCTCGGATCTGGAGGGACTCGGTGACACCGGCATCGAGGGAGGTCGCGAGGCTTTGGCGCAGCAGGATTCCGAAACCGAAGATCAGCAGCAGTAGCGCTACGGCGAACGCCAGCGTCAAACGCCATCGAATCGGCAGCCGGCCCACGCGTCTAGTCCGCACGTAGGCGGTAACCCACCCTCCTGACGGTCTCGAGATCTTCGCGACCGAAGGGGCGGTCGATCTTGTTCCGGAGGTAGCCGACGTACACGGCGATCACGTTCGACTTGTTGTCGTAGTCCATGTTCCAACCGGCCTCCAGCAGGTCCAGCCGGCTCAGCACCTGGCCAGGACGCCTCATGAAGGCCTCCAGCAGACAGAACTCGGTGCTCGAGAGCGAGATCTCCGTCTCCCCCCGCCAGACACGACGGCTTGCGACATCCATCCGCAGATCGCCCACCGCGATCTCCGTGTGTCGCTCAGGGGAGCCACGCCGGGCGACTGCTCGGACCCTGGCGGTCAGCTCCGGAAAGGCAAATGGCTTCACGAGATAGTCGTCGGCCCCGCCATCGAGTCCGGAGACCCGGTCCTCGACCTCGCCGCGCGCTGTGAGCATCAACACCGGCGACCAGACCTCGGCGTCGCGCAGCCGACGGCAGGTTTCGAAGCCATCGATGCCCGGAAGCATCACGTCGAGCAAGATCGCGTCATAGGTCGAGGACGCCGCCATCCAGACGGCATCCTCGCCGCGATCGGTGGCGTCAACGACGAACCCGCTCTCCTCGAGGCCGCGGCGGAGCAGTCTCGCCATCTTCGGTTCGTCTTCGACCACGAGAACTCGCACTCGTCACCTCCTCAAAGGGGACGGCAATGGTGCGCTGCACAGATAAGAGGTCCGTGAGACCACGATAGCCGCACTCTCACCCGGCTCTTAGCGCTCGACGCTTCCATGGCATCGACCGAGCCCCGAGCCAAGGAAGGAGGAAAATGAAGAAACGCACTCTCACGATCGGCGGAGTCGGCGTGGTCGCGATCATCGCGGCCGGCGCCTTCGTCGGTTTCGCGGTGGGTGGTAGCGGCGACAGCGATACCCCCATCACAGGGCCTGCCCTCCAGCAGGCCTCTGACGCCGCGTTGGCACACACCGGAGAAGGCAGGGTCACCGAGACCGAAGTCGGCGACGAAGAATCGCTGTACGAGGTCGAGGTCACCCTGCCGGACGGATCCCAGCTCGACGTGCAGCTCGATGAGAGCTTTGCCGTCGTTGGATCCGAAGCCGACACGGACGATCCGAACGATTCGGACTCCGACGGCAAGTAACCCACCCGCGGAGGCTGGCCCTGCTCCGGGGAGCACGGCCGGCCTTCCGGTTGCTACGCGTCCACAACGACGGAGCTATTGCGACGGCGGCCCCGGAGTCGAAGCCCCACGAGACCCACGAGCAATACGAGAGGTACCGCGAGCGAGACGGGCAGTGCGCCTCCCGCATTGAGGGTTCGCACTTCACGCACGTCCACCGGGATGGCCGGGCTTGCCACCACAACCTCGTTAGGTGTGCTTCCCGCGCCCTCCGCCAGGGTCACGACATAGACGGCGAACGCACCTCCTGAGATCGGCACCAAGTTCCACACGACCTCCTTCGACTCGCCTGGAGCGAGCGTCCCGATCTGAGTGTTCAAGTCGGGCACCCAATCCTCGGCATCAACGCTTCCCGCTCGGGTGGGATCGATGATCTCCAAGTGTGCGGTCAGCGGGGCCGTGGACTCGCTGCCGCCGTTGCTGATCGTCGCGGTGACGGGAAACTCTTGTCCCACGTCCGCGTCTTGGGTCATCGGGGACACCGACACCGTCGGAGCCTGGGCCCCCAATGCAACAGAGGCGCCGGCCGCCAGCAGGACAAACACGAGAATGGAGTACCTGAAAAGCGACATGGTCAGCTCCTTTCGAGTGCGAAGAGTCGGGGGGCGAGCGCGACGGCGATCACGATGGTCAGCACCGCCGCGATCGCCGGAGAAACCAGCCAATCGGCCGCTTCGGACCAGGAATCGCCCTTGACGATGATTCGCTCGATACCGCCCAGTCCCGATGTGATCGGGTTGATGTGGAGCAAGGCCTCACCGACGCTGTTCTTGGTGATACCTGGCACGCGGCTGGGCGCGGTCAGCACGAGCACCACGAACAACGCCGAGGCGAGGCTGAGGCGATTGCTCCCGGAGAACGCGCTGATCAGCAGGGCGAGCCCGGCGAGACCCACGGCAACGAGCGTGCCGATGATGGCGGTGGTCGTAAGCGCGTCGAAGACGATGGCCGGCCCATCGGCGAGCACGAGGATGTAAGGAATGGCCACGACCAGCGTCGCGAACCAGAGCGAGACCGCGGCCACCAGCTTTCCGATCGCCAGGTCACGGCGTGAGACCGGTGCCAGTAGCACCGGCTCGAGGGTGCGCCGTTCACGCTCCCCGCTTATCGCGTCCGCCGCAGAGACGAGCACCAGCAGGCACCCGATGATCACGACCACCTGGATCAGGAGATGAACGGCCTCCTTGGCGTCCAGGAGATTCAGCGAAGCCTCGCTGGCGGACAGATAGGTCACGGCGCTGAACAAGACCGCCGCGACCAACACGACGAGAATTCCCCGACCGCGCCCCCAGAGATCCCGGAGGTCTCGCCCCGCGACCAGACGCCAGGCCCCCACGGCCGGGGCCTTGGGACGGGCGATGTCGAGTGTGGTCATCGCACACCTCCGGTGAGGGCAAGGAATACTTCTTCGAGGCCGGCCGGCTCGAAGGTGAAGCTCCGCAGCCTCACCGTTGGCGAACCGATGAGTGTTCCAACCAGAGCCGGAACCGCGTCGCCGGAGACGTCGTTGAGCTCCATCTGGAGTTCGCCGGATCCCGGCGGTCCTCGATCGATGTCTCCGACCGCAGGCACGCCCTCCATGAGCGCGATCGCCACGTCGAGGTCGCCGTCGATGTGTAGGTGGGCCCGCGACGGCAGCCCCGAGCGCGCACGCAACTCGTCCACGGTGCCCTGCGCAACCAACTGGCCGCGATCCATGATCAGGACCCGGTCGCAGACGCGTTCGACCTCATCGAGCAGATGGGTACTGACGATCACGGCGGACCCCCGATCGGCAGCGGCGTGGAGGATGATGTCCAGCACCTGACGACGGCCCGCGGGGTCGAGCCCGAGAGTTGGCTCGTCCAAGAGGATCACCGCGGGGTCTCCGATCAGTGCCCGCGCGATTCCCAGTCGTTGCCGCATGCCCCTGCTATATCCGCCAGCCCTGCGGTCTGCCGCCGCCTCCAGATCCACCTCGGCAAGGAGTGAAGCGGCGAGCTGGTCCGCGTCGGGCTTCGGATAGCCGTGAAGCCGGGCGTGATAGCGCAGCTCCTCCCTGCCGGTTTGGCTGCCGGGAGCGGCGCTGTTCTCCGGAAAGACGCCGATCACTCGCCTGATCACACCCGCCTGATCCGCGCCGTGACCAAGCACGCTGAACTCGCCGGCGCTCGGGGCGAGCATCGTGGTGAGTATTCGCATGATCGTCGTCTTGCCCGCACCGTTCGGGCCGAGGAGTCCGACCACTTCCCCGGCTCGGACGCCGAACGAGACCGAGTCGACCGCAAGAAGATCTCCATAGACGCGGGTCAGATTCGTCGCCTCGAGCACATCCTGAGCCCTACCGGCTTCGGTGGGCGTCGGCTCCGCGATTTGAGTAGCCATCACATCCTCCTGTCATCGGGGATCAGGAGCATCTGACCAGCGGCGCATAAGAGACCCGTGAGGGCGCCGACGATTGCGCGGGCGCTCTCATGAAGGGCTTATTCGGCTCCTCGTAGGTTCGAGCCGAAGGTAAAAACACACCACTCAGGAGGTCCCTCAAATGCCTCGAAAGACGACCCTTGCCGCGGCGCTGCTGGTTGCCCTCGGCGCGTCCGGTGGGCTGGTCTTCGCCGCGACCGAAAGCCAAAGTGTGCGGGCCGAGACGCCGGCCAAGACGGCGTCAGGAAAGCCGACGGGAGGGCCGCAACGGTTCGCCGACTCCGCCCTGTTCATCGAGATCAACGGAACCGACGGCGATGCGGGACTGCAGGCCGACATCGACGCCGACGCATGGAAGCGAGTGATCATCCTCGACCCGAAGGGTCGCAAGCTGCTGGACTTCCGCGGAGTCGGCCGATTGGCGGGGTGGGGTCTGACCGGGCTCTCGTTCGAAAGCGCCGAGCCAGGCTTTGACGAGGTGCCGTTCGCCAAGTTCAAGTCCCGATTCCCCGCTGGCAAGTACCGCTTTCGCGGCCGCACCATCGACGATGAACTCATCCTCGGCGCGGCCAAGTTGACGTACGTCATCCCGAAGCGGCCGAACGTCCTCGCCCCTGCCCCTGACGCGGTCGTACCGGTCGCCGACCTGACGGTCCAATGGGATCCGGTCACGTCGCCACGGGGGGTCAAGATCGTCGACTACGAGGTCATCCTCGGCGGCGATGGCGGGGAGAGCGTCTCGGTTGAGCTGCCACCGACCTCGACCAGCTTCACCGTCCCGAGTGAGCTCCTCCAGCCGGCGTCGGAGTACGCCATCGAAGTCCTCGCTCGCGAAAAAAGCGGCAACCGGACGATCACCGAGGTGCCGTTTACGACGCAGTAGGCACGGCACCCGGACCTCACCCTGCTCGCTTGCGGCAGGGTGAGGTGGGCGGCGGCACACCGGTCAAGCGGCTAGTTGCGCTAATCCCGCTCCACGACAGAGACTTCCCGGGCGCCGGTGCCCGTCCGCGGCATGCCCCCGGCCTGTTTCTCAGATCGCCGTCAGGAGTTCTCAATGCCGTCTCGTGGTTCCGCCGCCGCGCTTGCTGCAAGCGCCGCGGCTGTCTGTTCCCTCACGTTTGCCGGCTCCGCGCTGGGTGCAGCGGTAACGCTTGTCGACCCGTCGCCGGCTACCGGTACGCAGATTCAGACCACCAGCAAGGGCGCCACCATCCCTGTTGGCTGGGTCACTGACACCACGGGATGTCGCCCCGGCACGACCGCGTTCATGCGTATCAATCCAACAAGTCCGGATAGCGAAGCCTTCCTGATTCAGAACCCGGTCTCGCTGCCGCTCACGGGCACCGCAAGCTTCTCTCGCTCGACTCCGGTCAAGCGCGACGCGGTCGTGACCTGGAGCGTCACCCTTCGGTGCATCAATGAGATCGTCGGCCAGCCCTCGATCGAGGTGACGTCGGAGGCACGGACCTTCACGCTCGTGCGACCTGACCCACGCCCGAAGGCGACGGGTCGCTACCGCACGTTCCTCGGCGGCAAGATCAAAAACGCCGGACGCCCGCGCTCGACCCTCACCGGCCAGACGCTTTGGAGCTTCAAGCCCCTTCGCAAGAAGGGACCAAGCAACGCCCGGGTGAACATCCGCAAGGTCGGCAACGTCACCCTCAAGTACAACGCCCGCAAAAAGCTTTGGACCGGCAAGCTGACCGGAGCCAAGGTCGGGAAGCTGTTCTTCTGCCGGCGCAGTGGTTCCAGTGCTCAGATCAGGAACGCCGTAAAGGGGGCGCTGACGATCAAGCTTCGCGCCAAAGCGAACCGCACCCGGGTCGTGGGCGATCAGACCCACGCGCTGCAACTGGTGGGGACACTGACGGGCAAGCTGATTCCCAACGCGAGGGGCAAAGCACGAGGCTGCCCAGGCGCCAAGGTCACCGGCACCATCAAGGCCTTCCGGCTCTAGCCGAAACGAATTCCCCGGGCGTCCGCTGAGGCGCCCGGTGGCTAAGGGGCGATCAGGCGCTGCTCGATCAGATGGTCCCGTAGCGCCTCGATGATCGGCACCTGCCCCTTTACGAGCTTGACTCGCGCAAGCTCCAGATCAGCCCACATGGCGCGGTCCAGCTCGGGGTAGGACTGCATGCGACCTGATCCCCGGGGCCACTCCATCTCGAACTCGTTGCTGACGATCGCGTCGGCGTCCAGATCGCCCTCCGCGGCAAACGCGGTGATGTGTTTGCGGGGTTGAGGAAACCCGCCGAGCGCGAGGAGGGGCGCGTCCGGGACCGGCGAGCCGAGTTCCTCCTCGAACTCACGCCGGGCGGCCTGCTCGGTGGTCTCCCCCGGCTCGATGGCCCCCTTGGGAATCGTCCACCCACGTTCGTCCTTGCGAGACCAGAATGGGCCACCCATATGGGCGATCAGAACCTCGAAATCGTCCTGGGTCCGACGGAAGAGGACGATGCCCGCTGCTGGGGTGGGAGGCACCGAGCGCGTTAGCTCCGCCTAGGTCTGATCATCGACCCGCTTCGGATTCGCCGTTGGCCTTGACCGACGCGATGCCCTTTTCACAGGTGGACGAGTTCGAGTACATCTGACCGCGGGCGATCGACTCACCATTGCCGGGCCTTCAACACGAAACAGGGCTGGCCACCCTTGGCCAAGCCGACTTCGAGCCTACCGTGCGGGCGGCGACACTCCGCATCGGGAGCCGGGCAAGCCCGGCTCCCGGCCGGAGCTCGCTACCAGAGAGCCTGAACCAGCGTTCCGCTGTGCAGCGTCGAGATCTCGGCTTTGCCGCTCCACTCGACGATCGCGTTGAAGTCGGCCCAATTGGCGACGGCGTCTTCCCAATGCCGCGGCACACCCGCCGGCGATTGGTAGACCTCGTCGAGAACGAAGATGGTCTTGCCGGTTGGATCTGAGCCAGGGTCCATCGGGTTGGAGAGTTCCGGACCTTTGGAGATGCTGTAGGAGAGCAGAGCGGCGTCCCCTTCGCGGGGATGACCTTTCATCCACTCCTCATGGCTCGCGAAGAGGCGATCTCCTTCGGCCACGTCGTCGGCCTCCACCGTAAACATGATGACGAGGTGGGACTTGCCTTTCTGAGACACGACTGCCTTTCGTCGAAGCTGTTCGTGAGGCGCCGGACGGGCACCGCGGCCTCGTCCGCGGAGTCGCGACTGGGAGGCGGCTCGGCCGCCGTAGAACACTCTCGGCATCCCGCGAGAACTGTCAAATCCGCCAAGGGGAAATCGCAGATTATGGAGCCTTTTCAGACGGGGGCGGTGCTCCGGCCAGCAGCCATCGAAGTCGCCGAGCATTTGTCGCGAACATGAAGGCCACGATGACCGCGACGACGAGCGCGGCCCAGACCGGCCACACGTAGGCCGACGCGATGAGGGCGACCCCCGCGAGCGCCAGCTCGATCAGCATGCGAATCGGCCCGGGCGTCGCCACGAGCACCGTTTGTTTGTCACCAGGGGTCGAGAAAATGGCCGGCACCCCGACCAACACGATGACGACGGGGATGATGGCCCAGGGGCCCGCGAGCTCCGCCGCCGCCCAGGGACCCGCGGTCCACGCCGCGAGCTCGGCGAGGAATCGCATCGTGGCCGATTGAGGTGTGTCGAATGGCCCCGTCGCGGTCACCGCTCCTGACATAGGCCCATACTCACGGCTGCGAGGCACATCCGAAAGAGCGCCACCCCGAAGGAGGATCCACCACGTGCGATCCTGCGCTGATGGAACTGAGCACCGACGCCCTGCTCTTTGACAGCGACGGAGTGCTCGTCGCGTCCGAGGCGGCAGTCGAAAAAGCCTGGCGACAGTTGGCGGAGGAGTTTCAGCTCGATGCCGACCATCTCCTCACCGAACTGGTTGGCGTCCCTTCAGCGGACACTCTCGGGCGGTACCTCGACCCGACTCGATGTGCTGAGGCTGTCGCCCTCCTTGAGGATCTCGAGGTTGAGCTGTCCGCCGGCATCGCTCCCGTTCGTGGCGCCCGCGAGTTGCTCGACTCGCTCCCAGCAGCGCGCTGGGCCATCGTCACGTCCGCCAGCGCGCGCCTCGGCGCGGCGCGGTGGGACGGCGCGGGCATTCCCACGCCAGGCGTCGTCGTTAGTGCCGATGACGTGACTCACGGAAAGCCGGGTCCGGAGCCGTATCTCACGGCGGCGGAAAGGCTCAGCGTGCCCATCGATCGCTGCGTGGTGTTCGAGGACTCACCCAGCGGAGCCCGCTCCGCTACGTCTGCGGGCGCGCGGGTAGTCGCCGTTGGCGGGATTCCCTGGCCACTGCAGCCGGCGGCTCGTGTCCCCGATCTTGAAGCCGTGAAGGCCAACCGGCACTCGGACTACATACACCTGACGATCGACAAGGCGGAGTGAAACTCGGGCTCCACTTTCCTCTGTTCCGGGAGCTCGCCAGCGCAGGCGCCAGCGCCGATTTCGAGGTGGTCGTGAGCTGGCGGTACGGCACCGATCCCGAGCTCTGGCGCCAGGCCGGGGCCACGTCGTGCCTGACCGGCTGGCCAGCCAACGTGTCCCTACGGGAGGTACTGGCCGCGGCCCGCTCCGGACCCCCCCAAGTACTCGACCAGTAGCCTCGGGCCATGGACGAGCCTCTCCGCGTCGGTGTGCTCAGCACGGCGAACATCGGGACCGCAAAGGTCATCCCTGCAATGCAGGCCTCGCAGCACTGCGAGGTGGTCTCCATCTCGTCCCGGACGGGCGTTGCGGCGCGCGGCGCGGCCGATCAGCTCCAGATTCCCACGAGCCACGACTCATACGAGGCCTTGATCGCGGACCCCGACGTCCAGGCCGTCTACAACCCACTGCCGAACCACCTTCACGCGGAGTGGTCGATTGCCGCGGCGCACGCCGGCAAGCACGTGCTCTGCGAGAAGCCCTTGGCGCGCACTACCGATGAAGCCCGATCGATCGTCGTCGCCTGTGATGAAGCCGGTGTCGTACTGATGGAGGCCTTCATGTACCGCCTCCACTCCATGTGGCTCGAGGTAGCGAAGCTGGTCCGCGAAGACCGCATCGGGCGTCTGCGCGCGGTCCACAGTCGCTTCAGCTACTTCAACGACGATCTGTCGAACATCCGCAACATCGCCGAATACGGCGGAGGCGCCCTCTACGACGTCGGGTGTTATGGCGTCAGCGTTTCTCGTCTGATGTTCGGCGAAGAGCCCCGGGTCTCAGGAGCCAGCATCGTCTGGGACAAGGCCTCGGGCACCGACGTGCTGACATCCGCAACCCTCGAGTTCCCCTCAGGCCAGGCGACCCTCAGCTGCTCGACCCGGTCAGAACCTGATCAGCACGCCCAGATCTGGGGAGAGCGCGGGCGGATCGCTGTCGAGATCCCCTTCAACATCCCGAATGACCAGCCGACGCGAATCACCATCTACGCCGGAGGCAATCCCCCGACGGCGCCTGCAAGCGAGGAGCTCGTCTTCCCACCCGAAGATCAGTACTCGTCGATGGCCGACGCATTCGCGCTCGCCGTGCGCGGTGAAGCGGCCCTACCGATCACCGGCGAAGATTCGCTCGGAAACATGCGGGTGATCGACGCCATCTTCGCCGCGGCTCAGGCTCCCGGGTAAAGCGAGGCGACCTTCCCGGTCGCTTGGTGGATGCGGCTCACGGCCGCGTCGTTGCGGGCTCGAGCCGGGAGCTCGACGCCCTGCGTTACCTCTGCCCATCGGCGGGATACGGCCCCCGGCATGCCCCCCTCCAGGATGGCGGCCGCCTGAGTTGCGGCGCCGCGCGCCACGAACTCCGATGGGGTTGGAACACTGACCGGTCGGCCCGAAAGCTCGCAGACCACCCTCTGCCACGTAGCCCCCTGCGCGCCGCCGCCAACCAGGACAATGCGTGATCCGTCGGTGACCGGGGCCCCACTCGTTGCCATCCGTTCGACGGCTTCCAGTAACGATGCCACCGCCCCTCGATAGGCGGCCAGCAGGATCTGCTCACGCGAGGTTCCATGCCTCAGGCCCAGAATCGTCCCCGCCGAGTGCGGCAGATCGGGGGTGCGCTCGCCGTCGAGGAACGGCAGGACGATGACGTCGGTTTCGTCCGCGACCTCGTCACGGTCGAGGCCGAGCAGCTCCGCGAAACGGTCGACGGCTTGGGTGCAGTTCAGGGTGCAGGCAAGCGGTAGGTAGCTCCCGTCAGCGTCGGCGAAACCCGCGATCACCCCCGTGGCGTCGGCGCTGGGTTTCTCCGATATGCCGAAGACCGTGCCGGAGGTGCCCAGGCTCATCCCGACATCGCCGACTCGCAGGCCCATGCCGAGCGCTGCCGCCATGTTGTCGCCGGTACCTGGACCGACCGGCGTGCCCTCCGTAAGCCCCGTCTCTTTCGCCGCGGCGGAGGCAACGACCCCCGCCTGCTCATCAGGCGCCAGCACTCGCGGCAGCATCGCTTCGTCGAGTTGAACCTCGTCCAGCTCGAGCACCTCAGCCTCGTACCTTCCGGAGGCCGGAGACCACCACCCCGTGCCAGAGGCGTCTCCGCGATCGGTGACGGCGATGCCGGTCAATCGCTCAGTCAAGTAGTCGTGCGGCAGTCGAATGCCTCGGACCTGGCTCGCGACCTCGGGCTCGCTACGGCGAAGCCAGGCCCAGCTGCTGACCGTGAAGGCGGAAACGGGGACCGAGCACGCGACGGCCGCCCACCGCTCGCGTCCGCCGAGACTGTCGATGAGCTGCTCCGAGTCCTCAGCCGAGCGCGTGTCGTTCCAGAGAATCGCCCTGCGCAAGGCGCGTCCGTCGTCGTCGACCACGACGAGTCCATGCTGCTGGGCGGCGACCGAGATGGCGCGGATGTCCGCGGCGCATCCCGTCTCGGCAAGCGCGTGGGTCAGGGCACTCCACCACATGTTCGGGTCGCTCTCCCTCGCCCCGGCGTACCCGGTGACCTCATGGACAGCGCGGCCAGTGGCCACCTCGACCCCGGTCTCGGCATCGATCACGACCGCTTTCGTGGACTGAGTTGAGCTGTCGATGCCGGCAACGAGACGGCCCATCACCGCTCCCTCTTTCCCTGAAGTTTGTGATTGACGTTACGGACTGACCCCGGTTAGGGTTCCTCCGAATTTGTTTTGTTGCCCAGCAAAACTATGCCAGGGAGTTCGAGCTTGGAAAGGTCGCCCACCCCTCGCTCGGTCCGTCAAGGACGCACCAGCGAGGAACTGCGGCGCCACAATCTCAGCGCAATCCTCGGCGCGCTCCACGAGGGCGGGTCACGATCACGCTCGGAGCTGACCCGGAACACCGGACTGAATCGCAGCACTATCGCGACGCTCGTGGCCGACCTCTCGCAGCGCGGCATGGTCGTGGAGGGCCCGCCGAAGGAGCGATCCGGGCCCGGGCGCCCCTCTCCTGAGGTTCATCTTTCCGACGTCGGACCCGTGGTCCTGGCAATCGACATCGGCGTCGACTCCATCGGTCTGGCGGTCGTCGGACTCGGCGGACAGATGAGGCGCCACGAGCGCGTCGATCTGGCGCCAAGCCGGAGAAAGCCTGAACAGGTTGTCCGCGTCATCGCAGAGCTCGGACGATCACTGCTTCCGGCGCCCCCGGAGCAGCGACTCGCCGGGATAGGGGTCGCGGTGGTCGGGGTCGCGCGTCGCCGCGACGGCCTCGTCCACTTCGCCCCGAACCTCGGATGGCGCGACGAGCCACTGGCAGACCGACTCCGGGCGGCCCTCGAGACAGATGTTTCCATCCAGGTGGGAAACGACGCCGACCTCGGTGCGATCGCCGAACACAGGCATGGTGCCGGCGTGGGATTCGCGAACCTGGTCTTCCTCCACGGTGAGGTCGGCGTGGGTGCCGGGGTGATCCTGGATGGACGGCCGATCCGCGGCGCGGACGGCTACTTCGGCGAGGTCGGTCACGTCACCGTCAACCCCGAGGGGCGCCCGTGCCAGTGCGGATCGCGCGGCTGCCTTGAGACAGAGATCGGCGAGCTTGCCCTGTTGCGCGCCGCCGGCGTGGAGCCCGCCCGTGTCGGGCGGGAGGCCATCGACGAGGTTCTCGACCGGGCGGCCGCGGGCGACGAGGCGGCACTCCGGGCGCTACGCGAGGTGGGACGCTGGCTCGGGATCGGGCTTTCGTCGATCGTCAACATCTTCAATCCCGACGTGATCGTGCTGGGTGGCTTTCTCGCCCGAATCCACCCCCACGTGGAAGGCCAGATCGGAAGCACGGTGGGCAAGCGCGCCCTTCCGGCGTCTCGGGCCGGGGTGCAGATCGTGCCCTCTCGCCTTGGGGTCGACGCAACGTTGCTCGGCGCGGCGGAGCTGGCCTTGGCTCCTGTCCTCGCGGACCCGACCAGTGTCCCGACGGCGGTGGAGGCCGCGTGAGTGCCCTGACACCGAGACCCGAGCACAAGTTCAGCTTCGGGCTCTGGACCGTTGGGCATCGCGGTGGCGACCCGTTCGGGGCAGTCACCCGTTCGGCTCAGGATCCCGCCGAGATCGTCCGACGGCTCGGCAGCATCGGAGCGTGGGGGGTCAGTTTTCACGACGACGACCTCATTCCGCCGGAGGCGACCTCCAGCGAGAGACGGGCCATCGTGGCGCGATTCCGCAAGGCCCTCGATGAGAGTGGCGTCGTCGTCTCAATGGCGACCCAGAACCTCTTCAGCCATCCCGCATTCAAGGATGGCGCCTTCACCTCGAACGATCCCGAAGTGCGGCGCTACGCGATCGCCAAGACGATGCGTGCAATCGATCTCGGAGCGGAATTCGGCGCGCCTATCCATGTTTTCTGGGGAGGCCGCGAGGGCGTCGAGGCGGCCGCCGCGAAGCCACCGATCGAGGCCCTCGCACGTTACCGAGAGGCGCTCGACTTCCTCTGCGGGTACGTGCGCGACAAGGGCTATGGCACGAGGTTTGCGCTCGAGCCGAAGCCCAACGAGCCGCGTGGGGACATCTTCTTGCCCACTATTGGTCACGCGCTGGCATTCATCGAAACCCTCGACACGCCGGAGATCGTCGGTGTGAATCCCGAGGTGGCTCACGAAACCATGGCCGGCCTGAGCTTCCATCACGGAGTCGCCCAAGCGATCGACGCGGGCAAGCTGCTCCATATCGATCTCAACGCCCAGAAGATCGGGCGCTACGACCAGGACTTCCGTTTCGGCGCCGAGGGCATCAAAGACGCCTTCTTCCTGGTTCAGCTCTTGGAGCGCAGCGGCTACGACGGACCTCGCCACTTCGATGCCCGCCCGTATCGGGTCGAGGACACCAGCGGCATCTGGGACTTCGCGACCGGCTGTATGCGCAATTACCTCGCGCTCGCCGAGAAGGCGCGACAGTTCGACGCGGACGACGGCATCGCTGCGGCGCTAGACGAGGCAGGAGTCAACGACCTCGCGAAGCCCACGGTGGGCCCCTACACGGCAAAGCTCGCCAAGAGCCTCCAGGAGCGAGACTTTGATCCCGATGCGCTTGCCGACCGTGGCTACGCGAACGATCAGCTCGACCAGCTGGTGATCGAACTTCTTCTGGGGGTGCGCTGAGCAATGCTCGCGACCACCTCCACACACGAATCGAGGACGGCCGGCCGACAGTCGCCGGCGGTTTCGATAGGGGAAAACGTGCCCACCCCATGGGGCACCGGGCGGCCTAGCGGCGGCTCGTCAGTAAACAAACAAAAAAGGGGTGCAGGATGAGTTATCTCCGCAGACTCCCTTGGTTGGCGTTGCTCGCCGCGTTCGTCGTAGTTTTTGCGGCGGCCTGTGGCGACGACGATGACGGAGGAGATTCAGGAGATAGTGGAGAGGGAACGGGCGGAAGCATCGCCGTCCTTCTTCCGGATAGTGCTTCATCTGCCCGCTGGGAAAACGACGACCGGAGGTTCCTCTCGGAGGCGTTCGACGCCGCCGGTGTGGAGTACACGATCGTCAACGCTGAGGGCGACGCCCGCCAGCAGCAGACCCAGGCGGAGCAGGCCATCACTAACGGCGCCAAGGTGCTGCTGATGGTCAACCTGGACAGCGGTTCCGGTAACGCGATCATCGAGAACGCGCGCGCTCAGGGCGTTAAGGTGATCGACTACGACCGCCTTACGATCGAGGGTG
>CAMYIK010000051.1 GCA_947258365.1 uncultured Thermoleophilia bacterium
GGTTCGCGTCGTGGACGGTGACACCGGAGCGCCTGTCCAAGCGCTGATCAGCGCCATCGGACAGGGATCTGAGGTCACGCGCTTGCTCACGGGCCCCACGGGTCGAACCCCGTTGCCTGAGGGCGTCAGGGCTGTGAGAGCTCGCGCCTTTGGCTATTCGGTCGGAAAGGCCGCGGCCGAAACGGCCCGAACCGAGGTTGCGGTCTATCGCGAGGAACTCCAGAGCCCTGAATACGGCGGGGGGCCCGCGCGAACGCGCTATCTACCGGCCGTCGACCTGCCCGTGCCCCGAGGACGTCCAACGTGGCGTTTCGACGCGCCGACTCTGATCGAGTTTCCCCCCGCGGTGCGCAACGGTCTGGTCGTGTTTGGCATCAATAGCGGCCGGGTATACGCCCTCAACGCCAACGACGGCAGCCTGCGGTGGGCCAAGCGCCAGCGTGGCGAGATCGCCTCGACGCCGGCGATCTCCGACGGCCAGGTGTTCGTGAGCTCGATGGATGGACGTCTGACGAGTTACCGCGCGACCGACGGCAAGGAGCTCTGGAGCTTCTCGAGCGACGGTAGCCCTATCGAGAGTTCTCCGCTCGTCGTGGGCGAGCGCGTGATTGTCGGCGCGTGGAACGGGAACCTGTACGCCGTGGATGCGCGCACCGGTCGCGCTGACTGGACCTACCGGGCCGCGGGGGACATCAAGAGCAGCGCGGCCCTTGCGGACGGGCTGCTCGTCTTCGGGGACTACGGCGGCCGGATTCATGGCGTCGACGCCGCGACCGGCCAGGCACGCTGGACGCGCGAGGGTGGCTCGCGCTTCTACGGCGGCGCGGCGATCAGCAACGGTGTCGCCGTGATCGGCGACGTCGGAGGCCAGGTGCTCGCCCTGGACGCCGCCACGGGCAGCGAGCGGTGGCGCCGGTCCGTCGGCAGCTACGTCTATGCCAGCCCGGCCGTCGCGAACGACACGGTCTTCATCGGCTCGTACACCGGCCGCTTCGAGGCCCTTGATCTGTCTACCGGTAGCCCGAAGTGGGACTTCGACGCCGGTGAGCTAATCTCCGGCTCAGCCACGGTGGTCGGCGATATCGTCTACACCTCGATCCTGAGCCAGCGTGGTGCGCCGCGGCGCACCTTTGCGCTCGCGACCAACGACGGCAGCGTCCGCTGGAAGAACGCGGATGGTCGCTATTCGCCGGCCGTGGGCGCGGGGCGCACGCTCTACATCATCGGAACCTCGACGCTGTACGCGTATGCGGCACCGTAGACTCGTATTCATCACTCTCGCGGTGCTCGTCGCGCTGATCGGCATCGGCGGCACGGTGGGCTATGGAGTGGTGAAGGGCGGCTGGTTCGACTCCGGCAGCGTCACGGGCACGCGAGAAGGCTTCCGAGCCAATTCCGGGCCTGGGGCAGCTCCGATGAAGCGCCCGAACGCCCTTCGGCGACGGAACTGGTGGGGCGAGTATGGACGCACGCGCACGCGCACTCGCGCTGCTGCCCGGAGTCGCGTCACGCCCCCCTTTCGCCGCTTGTGGACCGTCGACGCCGGTTCGTTGGTCGAGTTTCCGCCGGTTATCGCTCGTGACCGAATTGTCGTGAGCACGAACGCCGGGCTCGGGATCGCCATCGATCCGAAGAGCGGCCGAGAGCTCTGGCGGATCACGCTGAAAGGGCGCAGCGCCTCGTCGCCCGCGCTGTTCAAGGGACTCGCGATCTTCACGACGCTCCGGGGTGAGGTCGTCGTGGTGACGGCGGCGACAGGGAAGGTGCGCTGGCGCTTCAACGCGGGATCGCCCATCGAGTCGTCCGCGTTGGTTACCGATGGCAGCGTCTACTTCGGCACGCTCGATGGTCGGGTGATGCGCCTCAGCCTGAAGACGCGGAGGCCGGTGTGGGTTGCGCGGGCAACAGGTGACGTGAAAGCTGGCCTGGCGATATTCAGGGACACCGTGGTAGTCGGCGACTATGGCGGCAACGTCTCCGCGTACAGCCGGCGCGACGGCAGCATTCGGTGGAGGACCTCAAGTCCTGGCACAGCCCTCCACGGCGCGGGGCGCTTCTACGGCGGAGCGGGCATCGCCTACGGCCGCGCCTACATCGCCAACATCAATGGTCGGGTCGTTGCCCTCGACGCGCGCACCGGGGAAATCGTCTGGGTGCGAGTGCTCGACGACTTCGTCTACTCGAGCCCTGCCATCGCGGACGAGCGCGTCTACCTCGGAAGCTACGACCAGCATCTGTATTCGCTCGACGCCGTAACGGGCGAGGTGATCTGGCGCGTCAACGCGGGCGAGCGGATCTCAGGATCCCCTTCGGTCATCGGCCCCTACGTCTATGCGTCGACGATCGCCAGGACTCCGAGCGAGGGGAAGACCTTTGCGGTGGACCGCGAGACGGGCGAGATCGCGTGGTCCTTCCCCGATGGCCGCTACAGTCCGGCGGTCGTCTCGGAGGGGCTGATGGTCATCACCGGAGTGCGCACGCTCTACGGTTTTCGCTCGAGGTGACGCACCCTTGACGGTGCGCCGCCTCGCGCTGGCCGCGACGGTGGTCGCGTTCTTCACCGTTGCGTCGCGAATACTCGGATTCGTCCGCGACATCGTCCTGTCGGGGACGTTCGGGGCGAGCGGGGACGCCGATGCGTTCGTCAGCTCGCTGCTGATCGTCAACTCGGCGGCGGCGGTGCTGCTCTACGCCTTGGTGACCGTGGTCATCCCGCAGTTCCAGGCCGAGCGGTCCGACCACGGCGAAGCGTCCGCGTGGCGTTTGGCGTGGACTCTGGCCGCCTGGGTCGCCGCGTTGCTCGTCGTGTTCGCGGGCTTTCTCGCCGTCTTTCCGCAGGCTGCGGCATCGCTCTATCGCATCGATCCCGAGCTGGCCGCCGCCTCGGAGCCACTTATCCGGATCATGGCCCCCGCGGTGCTCTTGCAGGGCCTGTCGGCGCTTTCAACGGCGCTCCTTCAAATCCATGGCCGCTTCGCCGGCCCGGCGGCGGTCGGCGTGGCCTTCAACGCCGGAATCATCGGCGGCGTGCTGCTGTTCAGCGACGCCATCGGGATCGAGGGGGCCGCCTGGGGCGTGACCGCCGGAGCGGTAATGCAGCTCGCGCTGCAGATGCCGCAGTTCGTCCGTCTCATGCGCGGCGTGGGAATCACCGCGACCTTGACGCATCCTCGGCTGGGCACGACCGCATTGCTGGCTGCGCCGGTATTTGCCGCCTCGCTGTTACAGCAGGTCAACAACTTCAGCGACAAGATCTTTGCGGCCAGCCTCGAAGAGGGCCGCGTCGCGGCCCTCACCTGGGCGAACACGCTTGGCCAGGCACCGCGCGCACTGCTGCTGCTGCCGGTGCTGACGCCGCTGTTTCCTCTCATCGCCCGCCTCGTCGCCGACGGACGCCGATCAGAGGTCGTCGGTGCCTATCGTCGGGCAGCCGGCCTACTCGGCGTCCTCGGGATTCCGGTGGCGGCCTTTCTCATCGTCTACGCCCAAGAAGCCAGCACGCTGCTGTTCGAACGCGGCAAGTGCGATGCGGCGTGTGTCGATGAGATCGCCTCTCCACTGGTGTTCTACGGCCTTGCGGTGTGGGCGGGCTTCATGGGCTTTCTGCACAACCGGGTGCTCTCGGCGGTTGGTCGTACACGGCAGGTGATGATCGCGACGATCGTGGTGGTCGCGGTGACCATCGCGCTCGACTTCGCCCTGATTGGACCGCTGGAGCAGTCGGGATTGGCGCTTGCCAGCGCCGTGGCGCTGTTCGTCAACGTCGGGGTCACCTTCACGTTCCTGCGCCAGGAGTTCCCGGATCTCGATCCGGGCCCACTGGCGCTACAGCAGTTGCGCCTGGTCCTTGCCGCCCTCGTCGCGGTCGGGGCTGTCCTGATGGCCAACCTGGCGATACCGACCGACAACCTCCACGGCTGGGAGCTCGCGGGCGCGTTGGCGGTGAAATGCCTGATCGGGGCGCTGGTCTATGCCGCGATGGTACGAGTGATCGCCCCGGGCGACTTCGCCCATGCCAAGACGACCGTGGCATCAGCCCTTCGCCGGACGTCCAGGTCCGCGTGAGCCTGACTCACGCCGTAAGGGTCGCGGGCCTTCGAAAGAGCTACGGCGAACTTGTCGCGGTTGATGGCGTCGACTTTGACGTGGCGGCCGGCGCGTGCGTGGGCCTGCTTGGCCCGAACGGTGCCGGCAAAACCACGACACTGCGAATTCTCACCTGCCTCGCGTCGCGAGACGCTGGTGAGGTAAGCGTCCTGGGCCTGGATCCGGCGACGAATCCGCGCGAGCTCAAGGCGCGCCTTGGCGTGGTGACCCAGGACAACACGCTGGACCTGGAATTGACGGTACGCGAGAACCTGATCGTGTTCGCGCGCTACTTCGGGATACGCGATGCAGACGCGATGCAGCGTACCGAGGAACTCCTGCAATTCATGGAGATCGGGGGCCGCGCGAATGATCGCGTCGACAGGCTGTCGGGTGGGATGCAGCGACGGCTGCAGATCGCGCGGGCTTTGGTCAGCGACCCTGAACTCGTGGTGCTTGACGAGCCCACCACGGGCCTGGATCCACACGCGCGGCACGTGGTGTGGGAGCGCCTTCGACGCCTTCGAGCAGACGGCGCGACGCTGCTGTTGACGACGCACTACATGGACGAGGCCGCGCAGCTGTGTGATCGCGTCGCCATCATCAACGGCGGGCGAGTCATCGCCGAGGGCGCGCCCGGCGCGCTGGTCGCGGAGACCGTGGGAGCGTGGGCCGGCACCATTCGAGGATCAGACGAGGTGATCCTCGATGCCGGGAACGACGGTGTCATGGCTCATCGACTGAGCGATGAGCTCGTGGCCGTGTTCGGCGAGTCACATGACGCACTCGCCACATTCGCGGGCGACCGCAACCTTGAGCTGAGCCGGCCCGCGAGCCTGGAGGACGTCTTCTTGGTGCTGACCGGTGACCGGCTACGCAGCGAGGTCTAAGTGCTGGAGCTGCCTTCGGGCTCCGGCTCCTGATCGCCGGCCCAGCGCTCTCGAGTCCAGAGGGGGGGACCGCCGAACGCGGCGGCCAGCCAAATTCCCATTTGGTAGAGGATGAGCTGCGGGATCATCAGCAGGAACATGCTGAAGGGATCCCCGCCAGGCAGGATCGCCGCGATGGCCGCGATGGCGACGATGGCGACGCGCCACTGCTTGCGGTACATCTCGGCGGTGACGACGCCCATGCGTGCCAGAGCCAGCATCGCCACCGGAACCTCGAAGATCAGTCCGGCGCCGAGCAGCAGTGTGGTGGCGAAGGAGAAGTACTCGCCCGCTCGTAGCTGAGTGTCGAAGGTTCCCGCGCCGAAGTTCAAGAGGAAGTTCAAGGCGACCGGCAACACGATGAAGTAGCCGAAGGCCACCCCCGCCAGGAAGAGCGAGCTCACGCCGGCGACGACAATCAACATGATCTTGCGCGACTGGTTGGCCACCGCCGGGATGACGAAGGCATAGAGCTGATAGCTCCACACCGGTACTGACGCGATCACGGCCGCCCAGAATGAGACCTTGAGAATCGTGAAGAACGGCTCCGTCGGAGAGAAGGTCTTGAGCTGGTCCTTCTGGTCGGCCGGCAGAGGGGCCTCGAGGATGTCGATCAGGGTCCCGTGGAAGGTGTACGTCACCGCGAAGGCGACGATCAGCGCGAGCACCGAGATGACGATGCGCGAGCGGAGCTCGGAAAGGTGCTCGACGACCGTGAAGCGGTCCTCCGGCTTGGCGCGCCGGGTGAAGGGGAGGAATCGCACGGGCGCGCCTTAGCGCGGAGGCGGCTCACCCGGCACGACGATCCCCTCGAGGTCGTCTTCCGGATCAATTGCAGCCTCCGGCGGCGGGCTGCCGTCGGCAGCCGACTCCGCGGGCTCGACCGACTCGGCAACCTCGGCCGGAGCCGCGGTGCGAGGCGGGGCGGACTTCGGCTCGTCGAACGAGAAGTCCGAGATTGAGGATTTGAACTCCCTCAAACCGCGGCCGATGTTCTTCCCCATCTCTGGGAGACGCTTCGGGCCAAAGACCAGCAGCGCGATCACCAGGACTATGAGGATCTGGATGGGCGAGATGTCGATCATGCGCGCCTCATTCGACGGAAAACCTGCGTGGCAACGTTAGCCGACGGAGGCTTTCTGGCGGAGCGTGGGTGGAAGCAATGACCGCGGCTCGCGGTAATCATTCTGTTTTCGCAACTCGTTAACCGGTGAAAGAACTAGCCCGCGAAGTCTTCCGGGGTCACGTCCTCGAGGAACTCCTTGAAGCGCTCCACGACGACCTCGGCGTCCTCGACCTCGTGGTCGAACTCGATCGCGTTCTCCTCGATCACGTTGTCCGCCGCGAAAATCGGCGCGTCGGCCCGCACGGCCAGCGCGAGGGCGTCGCTCGGGCGTGAGTCGATCTCGATCTCGGCGCCCTCTGAGCCAAGAGTAATGAGCGCATAGAAGGTGTTCTCGCGAAGTTCGGTGACCGTGATGCGCGAGATCTCCGTCGAGAGCTTCCCCAGCATCTGGGACATCAGATCGTGGGTCATAGGGCGGGGCGTATCGGCACCCTGCAGCTTCATCAGAATCGCGGCAGCCTCAGCGTGCCCGATCCAGATCGGGAGAAACTTGTTGTCGTCGACGGTCTTCAACAAGACGATCGGCTGCTTGCCGACCATGTCGAAGCTGACGCCGTAGATGTTCATCTCCCGCAGTGTTCGCCCCTTCGGTCGGCGGTTCCGTGAGGGTGGTCATTATAGGCCGGACCCCTCATCCGGGGTCCCTCGATCGGTCGGCATGCCCACACCCTCGACCGAGGGTTGTCTAGGGACCCCCACGGCGGTAGCCTGCCTCGCCCTATGGGCGATTAGCTCAGCCGGTTAGAGCGCATCTCTGATAAGGATGAGGTCCCTGGTTCGAGTCCAGGATCGCCCACTTTCTCCGAACGGGACCCCGAGGGCCACCGTGCTTTTTCGCACATTAGGAGGTGGTTTCGGGGGCGGCTGATAGAAGATTCGGCGTGTCGATGAACCGCCTCCCTAGCGCGCAGGACATGCGCCGCTCCCCCCTCAGTGTTCTGATTGTCGATGACCACTCGGTAGTGCGTGAAGGCGTGCGCCGACTGCTCAGCCAAGAAGACGACATCTCCGTCGTCGGCGAGGCGTCAAGTGGAGAGGAGGCCATTGGCCTCGTCTCGCGCCGTCGCCCCGATCTCGTTCTTATGGATGCCCGCATGCCCGGTATGGGTGGGGTGCGCGCCATCCAGCAGATCTTGGAAGAAACACCACGCGTCCGCATCATCGTTTTCACCGCCCACGGCGAGGAAGACCTGCTCTGGGAGTCGCTCGACATCGGCGCCCACGGATTCATCCTGAAGGACGTGGACGGCACGACCCTCATCAGCGCGCTGCGGCAGGTGGCCGCCGGCGAGCCATACGTAGACCAGCGCCTCGCGCCGGACTTCCTCCGACAGCTGTCGCGCCCCAAGAAGACCGGCGTTCTCAGCGCCCGGGAACGCCAGATTCTCCAGCTGCTCGCCGATGGCTGCTCGAACCGCGAGGTGTCAGAGCGCCTCGTGTTGAGCGTCGAGACCGTCAAGACCCACGTCAAGCACATTCTCGCCAAGCTTGATGCCGAGCACCGTACTCAGGCCGTGGCGATCGGCATCCGTCAGTCCCTGATCGAATAGCGTGAACGGCCGCGAGGGCGCCACTGCCGGCCAGGGCGCGTCGTATGCGGTTGCCGAACTGGTCGGGTCGTGGAATGAGGCGGAGCTTCGCCCTCACCACGTGCTGGAGCGGGGCGCGATTGCGTTGGCGCGGGCGATCGGCGCCAGCGGCGTTCAGGGTTACCTGATCGACGGCCTATCCGGCTCGCCGAAGCTCCGCGCCTCGTGGGGACGGGTACCTACAGACATCCCGTCCTCCCCCAGTGACACCAACGACATCGTTGGTGGCCTGGTCGTACAAATGCGCGCCGGGGGGCGACTGGTCGGCTCACTCGCGTTTCACGGCGATTCGGTCGCAGAACTCGGCGCGTCGGTCGCGAACGATGTTGCGATCGGAGCGGACCTCTTGGGTATGGCGGTTCGAACCGCGCTGCTCGGGGCGGGACTCGGCGACCGGGCCCAGGAGCTCTCCGCACGCAACCGGCAGGTAGCGGCCCTGAGTCAGATGGTCGTCGCACCGCTGCACGCCGGAGATCCGTCGCGCACCGCGGACGCTGTCGTTAGGGCGGTACGAGAGGCCCTGCTGGCACACAGTGTTGAGCTCTGGGTTGAGCAAAACGGAGGCCTCGAGCTCACCGCGCGTGTACCGTGCACCGACGATCGCATCGCGGCGCCATCTGACCTTCAAGATGGTAGAGACGCGTTGCACGACGGTCGGCTCTGCGTCCAATTTTACTCTCCTGAGCAGGCGTTTCTTGTGGTGCATGCCCGTGAGGGACGCGATGTCTCCCATGCGTTGCAAGAGCTTGCGGGACATGCATCGTCCGCATTGATCAACGCACAGTTGAGTAAGGGACTGAGTCATGAGCGAGGCCAGCGCCGGGCGGTTGGCGCGGCGTTGGTCGACGCCCAGGATGCAGAGCGACAACGCGTCGCCGAGGATGTTCACGACGGACCGGTGCAGGATCTCGTGGGCCTCGCCCTACGGATGGAGGCACTTGCGATCGACCTGCGCCAGATTGGCCTCGAGGGGCACGCTCACCGCGCGGATAGTGGTGCCAAAGATGCGCGCACGGCAGTACAGCGACTCCGAGACGCGATCTTTGACCTTCATCCGATTGCATCGGAGGAGGTCACACTCGAGGCGGCTGCCCGGGCCCTTTCACGGAGGCTGACTGCAGCGGGACATCGCGTGGCGCGTGTCGAGGTTGCACCGGCACTCGATATCGACCGGAGGGCGCGCGCGGTGGGAGCTCGCGTACTCACCGAAGGCGTCGCGAACGTGATCCGCCATTCCGAAGCAGACTCGGTGGAAATCGTCGTCCTGCCCGATGGAGACCAGATTGAGGTCCGGGTCAGCGACGATGGCCAAGGCTTCGCCGAGCGCGACCTGTCTGAGCGGCTGACCCACGGTCACCTCGGGCTGCTCTCACTGAGGCAGCGCGTAGAACTCGCGGGTGGCACTTTCACCGTTACCAGTGCCCCGGGGGAGGGCACTGAGCTTGTGGCGCGGATCCCCCGCCATCTCACTGAGTAGCTAGGGCAGTCTCCTCAGCGCCGAGTTCAACGCTGACTCATCATCAAAGCGGAGCTCGACGACCAGTCGGCCGCGCCCTGTCTGGCGGACCTTTACAGGCACGTCGAAGGCGCTACCGAACGCTTCCGTCGCGGCGTCGCTCACCTCGGAGTGTGCACTCTTACCTGCAGTGCTGGGCTTTTTCGGCGCCTCAGTGGATCGGGCCAGGGCTTCTGTAGCTCGGACGGACAGGCCTCGCGCGACAGCCTCCTGCGCGACGCGCCGGCGCCGGGCGGTGCCGTCGGCGATGAGAACGGCCCGACCATGGCCCTCCGAAAGAGCGCCTGTGGCGATCATCTCCTGGACGTCCTCTGGAAGCTCGAGGAGCCGTATGAGGTTCGATACGGCGGGACGACTGCGGCCCAGGGTGCGCCCGACCTCTTCCTGGGTTTGACCGAAGTCATCGACGAGGGTCGCGCAGGCATTGGCCAGCTCCACTGCGTGAAGATCCTCTCGGACCACGTTCTCGATCAACGCAAGACGGAGCCGATCAATTTCTGCGGCTTCGCGAATGAGCGCCGGCACCTGGGTGAGGCCGGCTTCCTGGGCCGCGCGCCAACGGCGCTCACCGGCGATGAGTTCATAGCCATCACCAACTTGACGGACAACCAAAGGCTGCAGGAGTCCATTCTCCCGGATGGATTCCGCGAGCGCCGCGAGCGCGTCGGGATCGATGTCGGTACGAGGCTGGTCTGGATTCGGGCGAATCTTGGCAAGAGGGAGTTCTCCCACGCCGCTGGCGCCGTCTGGTTCCTTGCCTGCGGCCTCAGGCGTCGCGCCAGGCTCGCCGAGCAGAGACGACAGACCGCGGCCAAGGCCGCGTTTGTCCCGCTTATCAGCCACGTTCTGCGACCTCCTTAGCGACATCGAAGTATGCGTCAGAGCCGGCGCAGTGCGGGTCGTAACGAATCACCGGCTCACCATATGAGGGCGCCTCGGCGAGTCGGACATTGCGGGGCACGATGGTGCGAAAGGCGAGTTCCGGGAAATGGCGTCTGATCTCAGAGACCACGTCGGCGCTCACCTTGGTTCGGCCATCGTGCATCGTCATGAGCATCCCGCTGACACGCAGACGCGGATTCAGACCCGCTCGAACGTGCAGCACCGTTTCCATGAGGCGCGAGAGCCCCTCGAGGGCGTAGTACTCGCACTGCACGGGAACAATGAGGCGGTCAGCCGCGGTGAGCGCGTTGACGGTCAACAGATCCAACGATGGCGGACAGTCGATGAACACGAACCGGTAGTCGCTCGCCAGGGGGTCCAAGCTGTCAGCCAGAAGGTGTTCGCGTCGCTCGCGCGAGGGCAACTCGACCGCGGCGCCCGCGAGATCAGGATCCCCTCGTACAAGATCCAGGTTCGCGATCTTCGTCGTAACGATGGCATCACGGGGATCGGCACCGTCCAAAACAACGTCGGCGATGGTCTTACCGTCCGCCTCGAGCATTCCCAAGCCCGAGGTGGCGTTCGCCTGCGGGTCGAGGTCGACGAGCAGGACCTTTTGTCCCGCCTCCGCCAGGCACGCGGAGAGATTGACGGCGGTGGTCGTCTTGCCGACTCCGCCCTTCTGGTTGACGATCGCGTAGATCATTCAGGCAATGGGATGCGATCCGGCTCGGCCGGGACGCCGGGGAAACTTCTCCGGAGTGGGCTGGGACTTGTCGAACAGAAGGAGCCGGCGATCAGCACCGGGGAAAGGCTCGACTGGCACGACTCGACATGGTGACAGGCGGAGGTACTCCGCCGCCAGTGCAGTTCGCGCATCTCGCTCACTATCTGTGTGACCGGTCCAGAGGAGAACGTGCCCTCCTATCGCGGTGAGCGGCGCGCAGAGCTCGAGCGCGACCGGCCCAGGGGCGAGCGCGCGCGCGGTCACCAGATCGAAGGAATCGAGGGCTTCTGCCGCAAGCTCCGAGCGTTCGGCGACGACGGTGACGTTTGGAAACAGATCGGTCGTTGACTCCAACCAGACGGCCTTGCGCGAGACGCTCTCGATGAGGGTCACCGCGACGCCCGGCAAAGCGGCGGCGAGCGCGAGCCCCGGGAAACCGCCGCCACTACCGACGTCGGCGATTCGCGATGCGTTCGTCACTTCCGGCACATCGAGCGCGACGAGAGAGTCGAGCAGGTGGCGATCTACTCCCTCCTCGATGCCTGTGATGCCCGTCAGATTGTGTGGTGATGCCTGGATGCGCTCGAGCACCTCCAACAGCCGAGTGGCCGCCCCGTCGGGGAGAACGATCCCCAGAGATCGCAGCCCAGCGTCGAGTCGGGCAAAGGCGGGCGAATCCGTCACGACCTCATTCTGCCCACCGTCTGGTCGGATTTCGGCGCTTGGGGTTTCACGAGAAACCTGACGGTGAAACAATATGCCCATGACGACACCCTCTCTTGGCCTGACCCCGTTCGAGACCGGCTTTCTCGTCGGCATCCTGGTGGGCGAAGGACACTTCGGCGGGGACGGCCGCCAGCCACAGATCACCCTTCGGATGCACACCGACCATGAGCGCCTCTTCCGCTGGCTCGAGGAGAAGCTCCCGGGCAGCAAGCTCTACGGTCCATACACCCACGGCGGCCGAAGCTACTTCCAATGGATGGCACGCGGACCGTTCCTTCGGGAGAGCCTGATGCCCATTCTTGTTGAGCACATTCGCGAGGAACTCGATGAGCGCACCCACCGGCGCTTCACCGAGATGCGAGAGCGGTACGCCCTCTAGGGTCTCCGCAGTATTTACCTGCATAGGTAGCTTTTCCACGCGATGTAGCGTCTCTGGGGCGCAGCGCGTCTGCAGCGCGCCTCGAAGGCGCCTCGGCGTGAGTTCTTTAGGCCGGTTCGACGATGATCCGGCGGCGAGGCTCATCGCCCTCGCTGCGCGTCACGACCGTGTCGTCGTCCTTGAGCGCCATGTGGACGATCCTGCGCTCGGCGGGGTTCATGGCGTCCAGCTCGATCTCTTCCTCGAATTCGGCCGCCTCCTTCGCGGCGCGCTCGGCGAGGGATTCCAGGGCGACCACTCGCCGCGCGCGGTAGTCGTTGACGTCGACGACCACCCGTCGTCGGTCACCTGATCCGACGCGATAGACCACCTGAGAGACCAGGTACTGGAGCGCGTTGATCGTGGCACCACCGCGACCCACGACCGGGTCGGCTTCCTCGGTCACGACTCTCGCGGTGACTTCGCCCTCGTCATCGACATCAACCGTGATCTCACCGTCGACATCAAGGCCGGCGAGCAGAGCGGTGATGACCGCGCGAAGAGCGCTCTCTGACTCTTGGGGTAGCTCGGTGCCGGGGGCACCATTCTCGTTCTCGCTCACCAGGTCTCCTTATCTCCGCCGAGGCGAGCGCCGCTTGGCGCCTTTCTTCTTGCCCTTCCGGCGGGGCGTCTGGCGCCGCCGCTCGGCATGACTCTTTTTGTTGCCCGATGTCCCGTCCGCGCCGTTGCTCGGTGTGTCGGTCTTGGTGGACTCACCGTTGGTGCTCGCGCTTTCGGCGACGCCTTCAGCGCCATCGCTCGCCACGTCGCCGGCAACGTCGTCTGAGACGGCCTCGCCATTGGTAACGGCCAGCGCGTCCTTGGATGGAGTGCGCGAGCCGGTCCCTCCGGTGGCGTTCTTGAGTTCGGCGGCCGTCGGCGCAGGACCAAGGCGGTCCTTGATGATCATCTGCTGACCGGCAGACCAAAGGTTGGTGGCCACCCAGTAGATGACCAGACCCGACGGCACAGGGAACTGGAAGACGAAGACTACGATCACCAAGGGCAACAGCCGCATCAGGCGCTTCTGCGCCTGTGGGGTGCTCGGGGTCAGGCTGAGCTCGGTGACCAACAGCTGCGACGCCGCGTAGAGGGCAACGATGATCACGGCTCCTAAGCCGATCTCCGTGAGCTTCAGGGTGATGTCCGGGATCACCCACATGAAGGAGAGGGTGTCTACCGCCTGGTCGCCCGCGACCGCGTCGTTCGAGAAGCCGCGCAGCACATAGAAGAGGGAGATGAAGATCGGAAGCTGCACCAGCAGGGGCAGACACGAGGACGCCGGGTTGACGTTGTTCTCCCGGTAGAACGTCATCACCTCTTCGTTGAGGCGCTTACGGTCGCCCTTGTACTTCTCCTGGAGCTCCTTGATCTGAGGAGCCAGGGCCTGGAGGCGGCGCATCGAGGTGTACTGCTTGACGACCAACGGGATCATCACGACGCGCACCAGGACGGTAAGCACCACGATCGACCAGCCGTAGGTCAGGTTGCCCTGCTCGTGGATGATGTCCAGCAGCGCACGAAGCGGATCGATGAGTACGTCGAGTGGGTTCACGGCGTGAACACCCTCTGATCCTTGGGGTAGTCGACGCCGCCCCGACTCATCGGGTTGCAGCGCAGCAGGCGCCAGCCGGCGAGCACGCTGCCTTTACCCGCGCCGTACTCGTCGATCGCCTGGGCGGCGTACTCCGAACACGTCGGGTGGTACTTGCATCGCGGACCAAAGAAGGGAGACACCACGCGTTGATAGCCGCGTACGAGAAGCAGTGCGACGGATCTCATGGCGCCGCGTTCTTCGTCGCCTCGCCGACCAACTCCATGAGGCGCTCGCCGAGCGCCTCGGAACCGCGCTCCTGGAGGTAGGCCATCACGCTTGGTCGGGCGATCACGATGACGTCGATGCCATCAGGCGGTGCGGGATCAAGCGCCGCGAACTGTTCTCTCACAACCCGCTTGACCCGGTTGCGATCGACCGCGCCACCGACCCGCCGCGAGACGGACAGGCCGAGCCTCGCCGGCTCGTCGTCACCGCGCGCGAACGTATAGACGACGAGGTGTCGTCCAGCCGATGATGTGCCCTTGCGGTACACCGCGTCGAAATCTCCCGAACGGGAGATCCGATGGCGGCGGCGGGACATTGCGGTCTCGCCTCGACTCACGCGGCTCGGGCGGTGTTCAGCGCTACCGGCTCAGACACCGAGCCGGGCGCGACCCCTCAAGCGGCGTCGCTTGATCACGCTGCGGCCGGCCCGGGTGCTCATGCGAACGCGGAAGCCATGCGTCTTGCGACGCTTACGTTTATTCGGCTGATAAGTCCGCTTCACGCCCCGTGTCTCCTCCGCAAAGTTTTTCGGGCCAGCTCTAGCCCTGCGCGCGCGGCGACATTACCAGACAGGGTGTCGCCCACTCACGCGTGAATGTTTTTCCACACCTGTGGAACGGCATGTGGAAAGAATTTGGTTTCCCCCATGGATAGTGGGATCACAGCATCTGGGTGTCGAGAGCGGCGACCAAGTGGCTAGCCGTTTTTGCCGCACCGACGGATTTTCCTTTTCCACACCCCCCCGAGCACCGCCCCGCGCAAGTTCGCCGTTGGTAGGTTGCCAGCCCCTCGGACCTGGAGCCTTTTCACGCGTGGCCACGACGCTGTCCATTGAATCGCTACCTCTTCGCGCCACGCAGCCCTCGCGTGACGGCTACGAGGCACGGACGGCGATCTACGCCCAGCTCGGCGAGCCTCCCAACGTGCTCCACCACGTCGACTGCGACCCCGGGCGCGTGATCGAGTCGTTGTGTGATGTGGCCTGCGAGCACTCGGCGGTACCTCCACTCGCGATTCGCGAGGTCGTCGAGAACCTCATGCACGCCAAGATGGAAGGAGCCCTGGTCAGCGTGCTCGACGGGGGGTCGACGGTAAGGGTGTGTGACTCCGGTCCCGGAATCCCGGATCCTGAGCGGGCAGCTCAACCAGGCTTCACCACGGCGGGCCCCGATCAGCTTGCCGTCATCCGCGGAGTGGGTGCCGGGCTGGCTACGGCGCGCGCGCTGCTTGCCGCGCATGACGGCAACATCGAGATCTCGGACAATCTCGACTCGGGGGCCGCCGTCACGCTCACGGTTCCCGTCAACGCCCCCTATGTGGAGCCCGCGCTACCCGAGAGCGCACGAACCTTGATGGCCCTTCTCCTTGAGCTCGACGACGCCTCGCTCGACCGACTCGCCAACGAACTCGGCACCAATGTCGCGGTCTGTGGCCGTACGCTGATCGAGCTGGAGCACCTCGGGCTCGTCTCGCGTGGCCCCAGGGCCACCCGCACCCTCACCGACGAGGGGCGCAACATGATCACCGCTCTCTTCTCCTAAGGACGCTCTACGGATGACCGCCAAGCCGGACCCCGGTGATCAGATCATCGCCTCGTGGGAAGAGGTGCGCACGCGCTTGCGCGCCACGCTCAACGCGGCGACCTTCAACCTGACCTTCGAAAGAGCGGCGCCTCTCGCGGCGAACGAGGACTCCCTCGTGCTCGCCGTGGAGACCGAGTTCGCGCGCGGCTGGATCCTTCAGCGCTATCTGCCGCTCGTGCGCGACGCGATGTTCGAAGTGTTGAGTCGCGACGTCGACGTCGAGATCGTCGTCAAGGAAAGCGACGGCTCGACGCCCGATCCGAAGACCGCCGCTCCACCAGAGGAGCCGCAGCCGCGCAATGGGCACCCGAGGCTCCAGCCGCGATTCACCTTCGACTCCTTCGTCACCGGTCCATCGAATCGGTTCGCCCAAGCCGCGGCGCTTGCCGTGGCCGAAGCGCCGGCACGTGCCTACAATCCGCTATTTATCTACGGTGGGGTCGGCCTGGGCAAGACCCACCTGCTGCAGGCGATCGGCCACTTCGTCGCGACGAACCATCCAGGTTTGTCCACCACCTATGTGTCGGTGGAGACCTTCACCAGCGAGTTCATGGAAGAGACAGTGATCGGTAACGACATG
>CAMYIK010000052.1 GCA_947258365.1 uncultured Thermoleophilia bacterium
GTTCGCCTTGCCGTATCCGACACCAACCGTGTCGTGCTCGTTGCCGACGGCGACGAGGGCTGAGAACGAAAAACGACGTCCACCCTTGACCACCTTGGCCACGCGGTTGATGAGGATCACCCGTTCTTTGAGTTCTCCTTGCCCATCGGGCTGAATCTTCTGCCGGCGCGTCCCCACAGGATCTCCTAGAACTCGAGCCCGCCCTCGCGGGCGGCGTCAGCCAGTGCTTTTACCTGGCCGTGGAATTTGAAGCCGCCGCGATCGAAGACCACGGCTGCGATGCCGGCGCCCTTGGCGCGCTCGGCAAGGCGCGTACCCACCGCAGACGCGGCATCGACACCGCGCAGGCTGGCCACTTCACTCTCGTGAGAGCCGGCTGCGGCCAGGGTGTGCCCCTGGGAATCGTCGATGAGCTGGGCGTAGATACGTCGGTTGGATCGTGCCACCGACAGGCGCGGCCTCTCGGCCGAGCCCGTGATCTTGCCGCGAACGCGGCGGCGGCGGCGCAACTTGCGCGCTCGTGTGTTGGTGGCCATTCCTAAGCTCTCTTTCCGACCTTGCGGCGCACGTCTTCGCCGAGGTAGCGGATGCCCTTGCCCTTGTAGGGCTCAGGCGGGCGTACCGCCCGAATCTCGGCGGCGATCTGGCCGACCGCCTGCTTGTCGATGCCCGAGATGATGACCTCTGTGGACTCCGGCACCTGCAAGGTGATGCCGTCTGGAGCGTCGATCTGAACCGGGTGCGAGAACCCGACGCTCAGCTCGATGCCCTTGCCTTTCAGCTGGGCGCGGTAACCAACGCCCTGGATCTCGAGACGCTTCTCGAAGCCGGATGAAACACCCTCGACCATGTTCGCGACGAGCGCTCGAGAAAGTCCATGAAGCGCGCGGTGCGGTCCACGGTCGGTTGGACGGGCGAGCCGCAGTTCGCCGTCCGCCTGCTCGATGGTGATGGGGTCAGCCAGCTTGTGGTTCAGCTCACCCTTGGGGCCCTTGACCGCGACGGATCGACCGTCGATCGATACTTCGACGCCATCCGGGACGGCGATTGGGGCTCTTCCGATTCGGCTCATCGAGCTACCAGACCGAGCAAAGGACCTCACCGCCAACGCCCAGGCGACGGGCGTTGTGGCCGGTGATGACACCGTGGCTCGTGGACATAACGGTCGTACCCATTCCACCCTGGATCTTCGGGATGCTGTCCGCCTGGACATACACGCGACGACCAGGACTGGACTCGCGGCGCAAACCGCTGATGGCGGGGCGACGATCTTCGTTGTACTTGAGGTTCACGCGCAGGGTCTTGCGACCCTCCTTGTCGGCGATCTCATATCCCGTGATGTAGCCCTCGTCCTCCAGCAACGACGCAATGCGCTCCTTGAGCGTGCTGCTCGGCATCTCGGAGACGTCGTGAAGGGCCGCGAGCGAATTACGCACGCGCGTGAGCATGTCGGCGATGGGGTCGGTCAACACGGCGCGATCACCAGCTCGACTTGGTCATGCCGGGAACTTCGCCCGCGTGGGCGGCAGCACGAAGACAGATTCGACACAGGCCGAACTTGCGGTACACGGACCGCGGGCGACCGCAGCGGCGGCAGCGCGTGTAGGCACGGGTCTTGTACTTCTGAGTCCGCTGGGACTTGATCCTGAGACTGGTCTTCGCCACGAGTAGTCGTTCCTTCGGTTATTTGCGGGAGCGTCCGCGCTGCTTGCGTCGGCGCCGGGCTGCCCGCTCTTCGGCGGTGTAGCCCTGCTCCCGGAATGGCATTCCGAGGTGGGTCAACAGCGCCCTGCCCTCGGCGTCGGTCTTGGCAGTGGTAGTGATGGTGACGTTCATGCCTCGAACGGCGTCGATGCTGTCGTAGTCGATCTCCGGGAAGATCGTCTGCTCACGCAGGCCGAGGTTGTAGTTGCCGCGCCCGTCGAAGCTATCGGGATTGATGCCTCGGAAGTCGCGGATGCGTGGCAGCGCGATCGACATGAGACGATCGAGGAACTCCCACATGTGAGCACGACGCAGGGTCACGACCGCGCCGACCGGCATGCCGTCGCGCAGCTTGAACTGGGCGATGGACTTACGGGCGCGCCTCACGGCCGGCTTGCGGCCGGAGATGATGCCGAGTTGCTCCATGGCCGCTTCCAGGATCTTGCGATCCTGCTTGGCGTCGCCGAGGCCCATGCTGAGAGTCACCTTGGTGATCGTCGGCCGCTGCATCGGCGAGGAGTACCCAAACTCCTCCTGAAGTTTCGGGGAGACCTCGTCGCGGTACTTGTCGAGCATGCGGGGAGGTGGTGCCGGAGGTCCGTCCTTCTTGGGCGAAGGCGTCTCCTGCTCCATCTCGGCGACGGCCTGCTCTTCGGGCGTCGCGGCGGTCTCTTCTTCTGTTGTCATCGTCTCGTCAGCCATTAGTCGTTGTCGATCGTGTGGCCGGTGCGGGCGGAGACCCGGACCTTCTTGCCTTTGAGTTCGGAGTAGCGGACCCGAGTCGGGCGCCGGTCTTCGGGATCGATGAGCGCGACGTTGGACAGATCCATCGCCGCGGGCTTTTCGATGACCCCACCGGGCTCGTCGGGTGGACGCGCCTTGGTGTGGCGCTTCACGATGTTGACACCTTCGACGACCACGCGGTTGCGCTTGGGCAGCACCTCCAGCACCTTGCCGGTCTTGCCCTTGTCCTTGCCGGAGATGACCACGACCTGGTCGTTTCTCTTGATCCGTGCCATCGCTAGAGAACCTCGGGGGCCAGAGAGATGATGCGCATGAAGCCCTTTTCGCGCAGCTCGCGAGCTACGGGTCCGAAGATTCGCGTGCCACGCGGGTTGCGCTGGTTGTCGATGATCACCGCGGCGTTCTCGTCAAAGGTGATGGACGTGCCGTCAGAGCGCCCCTGAGAACGGCGTGTGCGCACGACGACCGCGCGAACCACCTCGCCCTTCTTGACCGCACCCTGCGGAGTCGCCTGCTTCACGGTGGCGACGATCTCGTCGCCCACGTGGGCATAGCGCCGATGTGAACCACCCATCACACGGATGCAGAGGATCTCTCGCGCACCGGTGTTGTCAGCGACTCGAAGCTTGCTTTCCTGCTGGATCATCGGGCCTTCTCGACGATCTCCACCAGCCGCCAACGCTTTTGGCGGGACAGAGGACGACACTCGACCAGGCGCACGAGGTCGCCGACCGACGCCTCATTGCTCTCGTCGTGGGCATGCAGCTTCGTCGAGCTGCGGACGATCTTGCCGTAGACGGGGTGCGACTTGGAGCGATCGATACGAACCGTGATCGTCTTGTCGCGAGCATCGCTCACGACGACGCCCTGGCGCACCTTCCGCGCCGCGTTTTGCTCTGCAACCTCAGGCATCAGTTAATTCCCGCTCGCGCATGATCGTCAGAATCTTGGCAATTTCCCGCCGCCGAACACTCAGCTGGCTCGTCGGCTCGAGGGCGCCGGAGGAATGCTGAAAGCGGAGGTTGAACAACCCCTCGCGTGTCTCCTCCAACTGCCGAGCCAGTTCCTCATCGCTCAGCTCGCGCAGTTCGGCCGCCTTCATCACATCACCTCGTCGCGGATGACGAACTTGCAGCCGATCGGCAGCTTGTTGGCGGCGAGGCGCAGCGCGTCACGCGCGAGATCCTCGTCGACGCCGGAAAGCTCGAACATGACCATTCCCGGCTTCACGACGGCAACCCAATCTTCCGGGGAGCCCTTGCCCTTGCCCATGCGGGTCTCGGCAGGCTTCTTCGTGACCGGGAGGTGCGGGAAGAGGTTGATCCAGACCTTTCCAGAACGCTTGATGTGGCGAGTCATCGCGATACGCGCGGCCTCGATCTGCCGGTTGGTGATCCATGCCGGCTCGAGCGCGCGGAGACCGTACTCCCCGAAGTGCATCTCGGTGTTGCCCTTTGACAGGCCACGCCGGCGACCGCGGTGATGCTTGCGGAACTTGGTGCTCTTGGGCATCAGCATCAGGCGCGACCTCCGCCCTGACCGGAGCCGCTGGATGCCGGCTGGCCGCCACCCTCGCCACCGCCACCGCCACCGCGGCGACCGCGGCGACCGCGACCACCTCGGCGCCGCGGCGGCGGCTCCTCGAGTTCAGCGCGAGCGCGGGCGTCGGACACACCTTCAGGCATGATCTCGCCCTTGTTGATCCAGACCTTCACGCCGATGCGGCCGTAGGTCGTCTTGGCCTCGACGAAGCCGTAGTCGATGTCAGCACGCAGGGTGTGAAGCGGCACACGACCATCCGAGTAGGCCTCGCGCCGGGACATCTCGGTACCACCGAGGCGACCCGAGGTCTGAATGCGGACGCCGCGAGCACCGCTGCGCATCGCGGAGGTCAGCGCGCGCTTCATCGCGCGACGGAAGGCCACGCGGTTCTCGAGCTGCTCGGCGATGGACTGAGCCACCAGCTTCGCGTCGAGTTCTGGGCGCTTGATCTCGTTGATGTTGACCTGGATGGCCTTCTTCGTCAGCTCGCTGAGCTCACGACGAAGCGCATCGACCTCGGAGCCGCTCTTCCCGATCACGATGCCGGGACGCGCGGTGAAGATGTCGATGGTGATCTTCGATCCGTCCTTGCGGATCTCGATCGACGACAGGCCGGCGTGCGAGAGCTTGTTCTGGATGTGCTCGCGCACCGCGTGGTCCTCTTCGAGGAAGTCGGCGAAGTCGCGCTCCGTGTACCAGTTGCTCTTCCAGCCCCGGATCACTCCGACTCGGAAGCCGTTGGGGTTGATCTTCTGACCCATGGCCTGCCCTACTCCTCGTTCTCGCCGTCATCGGCGGCGGGCTGTGGCGCGGGCGCGGGCGCGTTACCCGCGTAGCCGAGCGACAGACCGATAGTGATGTGGCACGTGCGCTTGTTGATGCGCGTCGCGCGGCCCTGGGCACGAGGACGAAACCGCTTGATGGTCGGGCCCTCGTCGATGTGGATCTTTCCGACGACCAGCTCCGTGGGCTCCCAGCCCTCGTTGTGATCGGCGTTCGCGATGGCCGACTGCAGCGCTTTGCGCACCGGAGTGGCCGCGGCGCGAGTGCTGTAGGCGAGCAGAGTCTGCGCCTCGATCACGCTCTTGCCCCGAATTTGGTCCGCGACCAGACGGGCCTTGCGAGCGGATGAGCGAACGTACTTCGACTTCGCGATGACCATCTTCGGAGCTTCCGAGGTTGCCATGACTAGCGCATCCTCGCGGTGCGATCGGAGCCGGCGTGGCCACGGTAGGTACGCGTAGGCGCGAACTCGCCCAGCTTGTGACCGACCATGCTCTCGGAGATGAAGACGGGCACGTGCTTGCGACCGTCGTGGACGGCGATGGTGTGCCCCACCATCTCCGGGAAGATCGTGGAGGTGCGCGACCAGGTTCGGATGACCTGCTTGTCGTTGGCCTCGTTCATGTCGGAGATGCGCTTCATCAGCCGATCCTCGACGAACGGGCCCTTTTTGAGGCTCCTACCCATTTACTAACGCCTCTCCGATTGCTTGCCGCGTCGCCGGCCACGCACGATGTAGCGGCTGCTCTGTTTGTTCTTCCTACGAGTGCGGTACCCGCGCGTCGGAACACCCCAGGGGGTGACCGGGTGGCGGCCCGAGTTGCTCTTGCCCTCACCACCGCCGTGCGGGTGGTCAACCGGGTTCATCGCCGAACCACGCACCGTCGGGCGAATGCCCTTGTGGCGTGAGCGGCCGGCGGTGCCGCCGGTGAGGTTCTCATGATCGGTGTTACCGACCTGACCGATGGTCGCGCGGCAGTTCAGGTGAATCATGCGCATCTCGGAGCTCGGAAGCCGAAGGGTGCCGTACTCGCCCTCCTTCGCCATGAGCTGGGCGCTGGTACCCGCAGAGCGGCACAGCGCGGCGCCCTTGCCGATCTGGAGCTCGATCGCGTGGACCGTCGTACCCGTGGGAATGTCACGAAGTGGAAGCGCGTTGCCCGGGGTGATGTCGGCGGTTGAACCGCTCATGACCGTGTCGCCGACGCGCAGACGGTTCGGGGCCAGGATGTAGGCCTTCTCGCCGTCGGCGTAGTGGAGCAGCGCGATGTTGGCGGTGCGGTTGGGGTCGTACTCGATTCCCGCGACCTTGGCCGGCACGCCGTCTTTGACCCGCTTGAAGTCGATGGTGCGGTAACGGCGCTTGTGACCGCCGCCCTTGTGGCGGGTGGTGATGCGCCCGTTGTTGTTGCGACCGCCGTTCTTGGTCTTGCCCGAGACCAGAGACTTCTCCGGCGTGTCCTTGGTGATCTCCTCGAAGTCCGAGCGGGTGATGAACCGGCGCCCGGGTGAGGTCGGCTTGTATTTCTTGATGCCCATTCCTACGCGCCCTCGTAAAGCTCGATCTTGTCGTCGGGCGAGAGCTCGACGATGGCCTTTTTCCAGCCACGCTTGGTACCGAAGGAAGCACCGCGGCGCTTCGGCTTCGGCTTGACGGTCACCGTGCGGACGTCCGTGACCGTGACCTCGAAGATGCGCTCGACGGCGTCCCGGATCTCGGTCTTATGCGCGTCTTTGGCGACACGAAAGCTGTACTGGTTGTGGGCCTGGACCTGGCCGAAGGCCTTCTCGCTGATGACCGGGGCAAGGATGATCTGTCGGGGATCGCGCTCGCTCACGACTTGTCCTCTTCGGTCTCGTCAGCCTCGACGGCGTCGCCCTCGTCCTCACTGGACTCAGCGTCGTCCGCGTCGGCCTCTGGCTCCTCGGCTACGTCAGCTTCGACGCTGTCATCGGTCTCGGTGTCCTCAACGCTCGCCTCGACCTCGTCGGTCTCGGTGTCCTCCGCCTCGGCCTCTTCCGGCTCCTCTTCGGCCTCGACCGACGGCTCCTCATCGGATTCCTCGACGACGTCCTTGGGCTCCGGCGGAGCCGTGCGACGAGGCTTGCGCTTTTTCTTGCCCTCGACGGTCTCTACCGAACCTTCGCCGCCGGTGAGGCGCTCCCACACTGCGCGCTCCACGAGCAGGCAGCGGGCTTGCATGGCGTCGACCGTGGCGAACTCGGCCGGGGACATGATCGTGACACCGGGAAGGTTGCGGAAGGAACGTCCGACCGCGCTGTCGGGATCTTCGAGAACGACGGTCAGCGGGCGAGCATCCAGAACGTCGGCGGCCTGGCGGAGATACTCCGCGGCGCGCTTGGTCGATGGAGCGTCCCAATCGACGGAATCCATGAGTGCCGCACTGCCACGCTCAGCATGGGCACGTAGAGCGGAACGGAAAGCTTGACGGCGCGCCTTGCGGTTGACCTTGCCGCCGTAGCTGCGCGGGGTCGGACCAAAGGTGATGCCACCGCCCGTCCACAGAGGCGAGCGGATGGAGCCATGACGAGCACGACCGGTGCCCTTCTGGCGCCACGGCTTGACTCCACCACCGGCGACTGCGGCCCGGTTCTTGGTCGAGTGCGTTCCGGCACGGCGAGCAGCGAGCTCGGCAAGCACCGTCTCGTGGATCAGATGCGGCTTGATCTCCTGGCCGGCGAGTGCCTCCGACAGCTCGGAGATGCCGACGGTCACGCCCTCTTCGTTCAGGACGGCCAGCTTGCTCATGCGGGCCGCACGATCACGAGGCCGTTCTTGGCACCGGGCACGCTGCCACTCACAAAGAGCAGGTTGCGGTCGGCGTCGGTCTCGACGACCTCAAGGCCGGGCTGGGTGATCTGCTTGCCGCCGAGGCGACCGCTCATCTTGATGCCCTTGAAGACGCGAGCCGGATAGGCCGCGGCGCCAATGGAGCCCGGTCCACGGACGTTGTGCGAACCGTGACTGACCGGACCGCGGCTGAAGTTGTGCCGTTTGATCGTTCCGGCGTAGCCCTTGCCCTTGGAGGTTCCCGTGACCCGGACCTTCTGCCCGGGCTCGAAGCTGGCGACGGTCACGATGTCGCCCACGGTAAGCTCGCCGGCGGCTTCGTCGCCGTCAGACGGCACGTCGACCTCGTCCACCGCGAACTCATGGAGGTGGCGAAGCAGCGGGGTACCCGCTTTGGCGAGATGGCCGCGCTCACCCTTGGTGAGGTGCTTTTCCTTGCCCGCGCCGAAGCCGAGCTGAATGGCGGAGTACCCCTCATTCTCCTCGGTCTTGATCTGCGTCACATGGCAGGGACCGGCTTCGATTACCGACAAGCTGACGCGGGTCCCGTCTTCGCGGAACTTCTGCGTCATCCCGATCTTGCGTCCGATGATGGCGGGCACTGCTAGGCCTTGATCTCGATGTCGACTCCAGCGGCCAGGTCGAGGCGCATCAGAGAGTCAACGGTCTTCGGCGTCGGCGAGTAGATGTCGATCAGACGCTTGTGCGTACGGATCTCGAAGTGCTCGCGCGAGTCCTTGTCCTTGAAGGGGCCCTTGATCACGCAGTAGACGTTGCGCTCTGTGGGCAGCGGCACGGGGCCGGCGATGGTTGCGCCGCTCCGCGTGGCCGTCTCAACGATCGATGCAGCAGCCCGGTCGAGCTGTTCATGGTCGTAGGCCTTCAGCCTGATCCGGATTTTGTTCTGCTGTACCAACGTTCGTCCTCAAAGACAGAAAAGCCCCGCCGCCCGAAATCGAACGGCGGGACCTCTCCGTCACCCCTTATTCGGTGATTGTCTCGACTACTCCAGCGCCTACGGTGCGACCACCCTCACGGATGGCGAATCGCAGGCCTTCTTCCATTGCGATCGGCGCGATCAACTCGACGTCCATCGTCGCATTGTCGCCCGGCATGACCATCTCGACACCCTCGTCGAGCTCGACCACTCCGGTCACGTCCGTGGTCCGGAAGTAGAACTGCGGTCGGTACCCCTTGAAGAATGGGGTGTGACGGCCGCCCTCGTCCTTCGAGAGCACGTACACCTGAGCACGGAACTTCGTGTGCGGCGTAATGCTGCCGGGCTTGGCCAGAACCTGGCCACGCTCGACGTCTTCACGCTTCAAACCGCGAAGCAGAGCGCCGATGTTGTCGCCCGCCTGCCCCTGATCGAGCAGCTTACGGAACATCTCCACGCCGGTGACGATCGTGGTCTCGATCTCCGGCTTGATGCCGACGAGCTCAACCTCTTCGTTGACGTTGATGATGCCGCGCTCCACACGACCGGTGGCGACCGTGCCACGACCGGTGATGGTGAACACGTCCTCGATCGGCATGAGGAACGGCTTGTCGACATCGCGCTCCGGCATGGGAACGTATTCGTCGACCTGAGCCATCAGCTCGAGGATCTTGGCAGCCGCGTCCGCGTCGCCCTCGAGGGCCTTCAAGGCAGAGCCGGTGACGATTGGGATGTCATCGCCAGGGAACTCGTACTCCGACAGCAACTCGCGGACCTCGAGCTCGACGAGCTCGAGTAGCTCCTCGTCATCGACCATGTCGGCCTTGTTGAGGAATACGACGATCGACGGCACACCCACCTGACGAGCAAGCAGAATGTGCTCACGCGTCTGGGGCATAGGACCGTCGGCCGCGGACACGACCAAGATCGCGCCGTCCATCTGGGCGGCGCCCGTGATCATGTTCTTCACGTAATCGGCGTGACCAGGGCAGTCCACGTGAGCGTAGTGACGGTTTTCCGTCTCGTACTCGACGTGAGCGGTCGCGATCGTGATTCCACGCTCGCGCTCCTCCGGGGCCTTGTCGATGGCGTCGAACGCGACAGCCTCTCCGGCGCCTGCCTCGGACAGCACCTTGGTGATGGCCGCGGTGAGGGTCGTCTTGCCATGGTCGACATGACCAATGGTGCCCACGTTGACGTGGGGCTTGGACCTATCGAACTTCTCCTTCGACATCAGCGAACACTCCTTCCGGGCACTGTCCCGGCGGCCTGACACTGGCCATTTGAGGTACGAAAAAGGGGCCCTGGCACAACTTGCGCGGCTCATTAGCCGCGCGCAGGCTAAACCCGGTGCTCCGCAAAGCCCGGGCATAGTAGCGAGCCCTATCTGAGGTCGCAACAGCAACCGCCCGCTACGGCCCGCCCTTAGAATCATCCTATGGACATCGAGCGACTGACGCGTACCGTGCGGGCCGCCGCGGCCGGCGACTTTCGCCTGGATAGGGGCACTCGCGAGCTCTACGCGGCAGACGCCAGCCTGTACCGACGCAGGCCGGTCGCCGCGTTGCGCGCCGCGGTCCCCGATGACCTCGTCGCGGCCGTCACCGCCTGCCGAGAGTCCGGTGTGCCTTTGACGCTGCGTGGCGCGGGCACCAGCCTGGCGGGGCAGGCCGTCGGTCCAGGCCTCGTGGTGGACTGCTCGGCGCTGAGCACGATTGAGATCGATCCTGACGCTCGAGTCGCCCGGGTTGGCCCCGGCGCGGTGCTCGACCACATCAACGCGGCAGCAGGCGCCCATGGCCTGTTGTTCGGACCCGATGTGGCGACGGCAAACCGGGCCACGATCGGGGGCATGGTCGCAAACAACTCCGCCGGGGCTCGATCCGTGATTTACGGACAGACCGGGGATTCCGTCAGCGCGTTGGACGTTCTTCTGAGCGGCGGAGACCGAGCAACGCTGCGGCAGGGCGAACCGGCGCCGGCTCCGCTCGAGGACTGCCGACCACTCTCCACGGCGATGCCGCCTCGCACGCTGCTGCGCCGCGTATCCGGCTACGCGCTCGATGCCCTCGCGGGACCGGAGCCGAACTGGCCTGGAGTGTTCTGCGGATCTGAGGGGACGCTCGGAGTGATCCTCGGAGCCGAACTGATGCTCCAGGAGCTCCCGCCCTTCCGCGGTCTGGCGGTGCTGCGGTACTCCTCGATGATCGAGGCGCTCGAGTCTGTGACGGGACTGCTCGAGTCCGGTCCGTCGGCGATCGAGCTCATGGATCTCGCGATGCTCGAGGGCGATGGCGATCGAATGGAGGCCGGCGGAGGAGGCACCGCTCTGCTGGTGGAACACAGCGGTGATGAGACCGGGGCACGGGCGCGGCTGCGGGAGCTCTCGGGTGCCGAGGTCGTCCTCGACCCCGACCACCAGGAACGAATCTGGGCCGGGCGCAGAGCCGGGATCGCCTGGGCTCTGAAGCACGCGAGTGTGGGCGTCGATGACGAGGACCCCCGCCCCATCCCCTTCATCGAAGACCCCGCCGTGCCGCCGTCGAGACTCGCGTCGTTCGCGACCGAGGTGCGCCGAGTCCTCGATGAGGAGGACACTCGAGCGATTTGGTACGGCCACGCGAGCGTCGGCTGCCTCCACATTCGCCCCGTCATCGATCTGCGCCAGCCCGGCGAAGTGGAGCGGATGCGGCGCATCGCCGAGGCCGTCGCGCAGTTGGTGTCCGACCACGAGGGGTCCTTGTCAGGCGAGCACGGCGATGGTCGCGTGCGCAGCGAACTCCTTCCGGCGATGTATCCGCCGGAGACCATCGCGGCGTTCGGGCAACTGAAGCGCCGGCTTGACCCCGACGGGGTTCTGAACCCCGGCGTCATCGTCGACCCGGACGGCCTTGACCAGAACCTGCGCGCGGCGAGCCCCGGGAAGCCCGCCCCCGAGGCTCGGATCTCATTCGCCGATGTCGGCGGTATTGCACGGGCAGCTCGGTCGTGCAACGGCAACGGCCTTTGCCGCTCTCACGCCGGCGCCATGTGTCCGACCTATCAGGCCCTGGGCGACGAACGACACTCCACCCGCGGGCGGGCGGTGCTCTTTCGCGCGGCGATCGAGGGCCGGCTGAACGCGGGGCTCGCCGACGAGTCCCTGCACGAAGCGCTCGAGCTCTGCCTGGGGTGCAAGGCGTGCGCCCGGGAGTGCCCCGCGGACGTGGACATGGCCTGGATGAAGACCGAGGCGCTCGCCGCCAAGCACGAGGCGCGGCGGCCAACGCTTGGAACTCGGCTCGCGGCACACGCACACGAGCTCCTGGCAACAGGAAGCCGCGTGGCGCCGATGGGCCGGTTGGCCTCATCCGTCGGCCAGCGCGTCACGGGGCGACCACTGCCACGGCCCGTGCGTCGATGGAACCCGCCGCGCAGATCCGGCGCGGGCCGGCCGGTCGTCGTGATGGCGGACACCTTCACGCGCTACCTGCACCCAGAAGTCGGCGACGCCGCCCTCGAGGCGCTGGCACCTCGGGCACGAGTCGAGGTCGTCTCACCGGGGTGCTGCGGCCGCCCTCTGCTGTCGATGGGCTTCGTGGATCAGGCACGGCGGCGCGCCCGGCGCATGCTCGACCGCCTCTCCGCTCACGCACTGATCGGCACCCCGATCGTCGTGCTGGAGCCCTCGTGTTGGTCGATGCTGGTCGACGACGTCCCGAAGCTGCTGCCGGACGATCCACGCGCAACCTGGGTCGCCCAAGCCGCAACGACGTTTGAGCGGATGGCCGGCGACCTGGGTCTTCGTGTGTCCGCCGGTGAGGACACCGTCGTGCATCCGCACTGCCACGCGCGCGCTCTTGGTGAGGCCGACGCGATCACCGACCTCGTGCCCGGAGCCTCGGATCCAGGCGCGGGGTGCTGCGGCATGGCCGGGGCCTTCGGCTACCAGCACGCCGATGTCTCTCGCCTGGTCGGTGAGACCAAGCTCGCGCCGGCCGTTAGGGCTGCGGAGCGGACAATCGCCGCGGGAACCTCGTGCCGACAGCAGATCGCGGCCCTCACCGGCCGACGAGCGCTGCATCCCGCCGAAGCGCTCGCACGAGAGCGCGGCGACCTCTAAGAAGCAACCCACGGGGCCGACCCAAGTCGGCCCGCACGGTTGCTGCTACTCGTCGTGGCCCGGCGCGAAGCCGGAGCGGATGTCCTCGCCGATGTTCGCCGGAACCTCTTCGTAGCTGTCGAACTGCATTGTGAAGGTGGCCCGGCCCTGTGTGGCGCTGCGCACGGAGGTGGCGTAACCAAACATCTCCGATAGCGGCACCGTGGCGGTGACAACCTCATTCTTGGCGCGCTGGTCCATACCTCCGATGCGTCCGCGACGGCTTGTGAGGTCGCCGACGACCGCGCCCACGAAGTCACCGGGCACGACCACCTCGACCGCCATCACCGGCTCCAGCAGCACAGGCTTGGCGCGCTTGGCGGCAGCCTTTGCGGCCATCGAGCCCGCGATCTTGAAGGCCATCTCCGAGGAGTCGACGTCGTGGTACGAGCCGTCGACCAAGCGGACGGAGACATCGACCATGGGGTAGCCGGCGATCACGCCGCCCTCGAGCGCCTCCCCGATACCCGCCTCAACGGAGGAGATGTAGTCCTTGGGCACGGAGCCACCGACGATCTTGCTCTCGAAGGTGTATCCCGAGCCGGTCTCGCCAGGCTCCATGTCGATGTAGACGTGGCCGTACTGGCCGCGACCACCGGTCTGACGGACGAACTTGCCCTCGACCTTCTCGACCTGCTTGCGAATCGTCTCGCGGTAGGCCACCTGCGGAGCGCCGACGTTGGCCTCGACATTGAACTCACGCCTAAGACGATCAACGATCACCTCGAGGTGCAACTCGCCCATGCCGGAGATCACGGTCTGGCCGGTCTCCTCATCGCTGCGCACCTGAAAGGTCGGGTCCTCTTCGGAAAGGCGCGAGAGACCCTCGCCGAGCTTCTCCTGATCGGCCTTGGTCTTGGGCTCGATCGCGAGGCCGATCACTGGCGCCGGGAAGGTCATCTCCTCCAGAATCACGGGGGAGTCCTTCATGGTGAGCGTGTCGCCCGTAGTGGTGGACTTCAGACCGACGGCGGCGACGATGTCGCCCGCACGCACGCTCTCGACGTCTTCACGGTGATTGGCGTGCATCATCAGCAAGCGACCCAGGCGTTCCTTGCGGTCCTTGGTCGAGTTGACGATGTTGGCGCCGGTTTCCGCCGTGCCGGAGTAGACCCGTACGTAGGTGAGCCGACCGACGAATGGATCGCTCATCACCTTGAACGCCAACGCGGCAAATGGCCCGTCGGGGTCCGGCTCGCGGGTGACGGTCTCGCCCTTGGGGTCGATGCCTTCGGCGGGACGCACCTCGAGCGGAGACGGCAGCAGCTCGACGATGGCGTCGAGCAGCATCTGGACGCCCTTGTTCTTGAAACTCGAACCGGCGAGAACCGGGGTGATCTCGCTGGCAAGTACAGCCTTACGAAGCGCCTTGCGCAACGTGTCAGCGTCGATCTCTTCGCCCTCAAGGTACGCCATGGCGATGTCGTCATCGGTGTCGGCGAGCGACTCGAGCAGATGATCGCGCGCGGCCTCGGCCTCGGCGGCGATGTCATCCGGGATCGCGCTGTCGTCGAAGGAGGTGCCGAGGTCGTCGGTGTAGATCCGCGCCTGCATCGTTACCAAGTCGACGATGCCGCTGAACTCGGCCTCAGCGCCGATCGGCAGCTGGATCGGGACGGCTTTTGCGCCGAGCCGATCGATCATCGTCTCGACCGCGCCGGCGAAGTCCGCGCCGGTCCGGTCCATCTTGTTGACGTAGGCGATGCGCGGCACGCCGTACGTGTCGGCCTGACGCCAGACGGTCTCGCTCTGGGGCTCGACCCCGGCTACCGAGTCGAACACCGCAACGGCGCCGTCGAGCACGCGAAGGCTGCGCTCGACCTCGACCGTGAAGTCGACGTGCCCAGGGGTGTCGATGATGTTGATGCGGTGATCGCGCCAGAAGCAGGTGGTCGCGGCGCTGGTGATGGTGATCCCGCGCTCTTGCTCTTGCTCCATCCAGTCCATCGTGGCGGCGCCATCGTGGACTTCACCGATCCGGTGCGTACGCCCGGTGTAGTAGAGGATGCGCTCGGTAGTGGTCGTCTTACCGGCATCAATGTGGGCCATTATGCCGATGTTCCGGGTCTGCTCGAGCGAGACCTTGCGCTTGGTCATTTCCTGTGTCGACACCGCGACTCCTCTAATTGCGTGGTGCCCGGCGCGCCTGCCGGCAGGAGCGCGGGCACTTGCTCCTTCAGGTTCTCTGCTTCTCGTACTTCGGCACTTCGCCTACCGGGGCTGAGCCCGGGGTACTACCAACGGTAGTGCGCGAACGCCTTGTTGGCCTGAGCCATGCGGTAGATGTCGTCCTTCCGCTTGAAGGCTCCACCCTGCGACCCCAGGGCATCAAGCAACTCATTCGCCAGGCGATCGCTCATCTGCTTCTCGCGGCGGTCGCGCGCGAACTGGACGATCCAACGAATTGCGAGAGTGCGGCCACGCCGTGACGGCACCTCGATGGGCACCTGGTAGGTGGCACCACCGACGCGGCGAGACTTGACCTCGAGCACGGGAGTGACGTTGCGTACGGCCTCTTCCATCACCTCGACAGGCTCACGGCCGGTGTGCTCACGAATCCGCTCGAGAGCGTCGTAGACGACCTTCTCGGCAACGGACTTCTTGCCATCGGTGAGCACCCGGTTCACGACCTGGGTGACGAGCTGACTGCTGTAGACGGGGTCCGCCATGAGTGGGCGGCGCGGTGGAGCTGATCGACGAGGCATGGGCTACTTCGGCGACTTGGCGCCGTACTTGCTGCGCCCCTGACGACGATCGCTCACCCCGGCGGCGTCGAGCGCCGCGCGGATGACCTTGTACCGCACACCCGGCAGATCCTTGACGCGGCCGCCACGCACGAGCACGACGGAGTGCTCCTGCAGGTTGTGACCCTCGCCGGGGATGTAGCTGGTGACCTCCATCCCGTTGGTCAGCCGGACACGGCAGACCTTGCGAAGCGCGGAGTTCGGCTTCTTGGGAGTGGTGGTGTAGACGCGAGTGCACACGCCGCGCTTCTGGGGAGCACCCCTGAGCGCCGGTGTCGCGAGCTTCTTCGGCTTGGGCTTACGGCCCTTACGGCCCAGCTGATTGATTGTCGGCACGTCCGCCTTTTAATCGCGCAGTACAACAGGCCGCCCGGGCGGGCAGCGGCGGGTAACGTAGCACGCGCGCGAGCCCGGCGCGGCTCGCAATGGGGATTGCGCACAGATTGGTGGCGCCGCGCTACCTTCGCCGCGA
>CAMYIK010000053.1 GCA_947258365.1 uncultured Thermoleophilia bacterium
ATCGGAAAACGCCACGGCCTGGAGGCCATCAGCGTCATCGGAGAGGACGGCGCGATGACCGACGCCGTGCCGGAGCGCTACCGCGGACTCTCCGCCGCCGACTGCCAGAAGCTGGTGATCGAGGATCTCACGGCCGGAGGCGTGCTTCGGGCCGAGAAGCCCTACACGCACACCGTCCCCTTCAGCGCCCGCAGCGGCGCCCGTGTCGAGCCGCTGATCTCACTGCAGTGGTTCGCCGACATGACCAAGCTGGCCGAGCCGGCGATCGCCGCGGTCGAGGACGGGCGGGTGAAGTTCACCCCCGAGCGCTGGGGTGGCGTCTACCTGACGTGGATGCGCGAGATTCGACCCTGGTGCCTTAGCCGCCAGCTCTGGTGGGGACACCAGCTGCCGGTCTGGTATCGCGGCGACGAGGTCTACGTCGGCGTCGAGGACCCCGAGGGTGACGGCTGGGTGCGCGATCAAGACGTCCTCGATACGTGGTTCAGCTCAGGCCTGTGGCCGTTCGCGACCCTGGGCTGGCCTGAGGAGACCGCGGAGCTCGAGCGCTTCTATCCGAACCAGGTCCTCTCGACGGCTCGAGACATCATCTTCCTCTGGGTCGCCCGCATGGTGATGCTGGGCATGGAGTATCTCGACGACGTGCCTTTTTCGGACGTCTATATCCACTCCATCATCCAGGCGCCGGACGGGCGCCGCATGAGCAAGAGTCTGGGCACTGGCATCGATCCGATCGAGGTGATCGACGATCAAGGCGCTGACGCGCTGCGTTTCGGCCTGCTGATGATGAGCAGCGCTCAGGATGTGCGTTTCAACTACGAGCGCATCGCCCAGGGGCGGCAGTTGGTGACCAAGCTCTGGAACGCCACGCGACTGGTCGTCGACCGAGGCGGCAAGCCGGGGCCGTGCCCGCAACCTGAGACCGTGGCTGATCGCTGGATGGCGAGCCGGCTTAGCGCGGCCATCGAGGAATCAGAGGCGCTACTGGCCGAGTTCGACTTCTCTCGTCAGGCTGACCTGCTCTACCACCTGATTTTCGACGAGTTCGCGGACTGGTATCTGGAACTGCTGAAGGCCGGCGAAGCCACTCCGGCCGTGGCGGGGCCGCTCCTTGAGCAGATGCTCGCGTTGGCCCACCCTCAGATTCCGTTCATCACGGAAGAGTGCTGGCAGATGCTTTCCGGCTCGGACTCGCTGATGTTGACTCACGCGAGCGCCGCTGCTCCGGCGCCGCGCGATGCTGATGCCGAGGCCTCGATCGGAGGCTTCCAAGAGCTGATCACCTCGCTGCGTTCGTACAAAAGTGAGCACGATCTGGCCCGGCGCGATCGCATTCAGATCCAGCTGGACGGTGGCGAAGGGGTGTGGGCGCCCGCCGACGGCTTGACCGCGTTGGTCAACGCTGAGATCGGGGACGCCGGAGAGGACGCACACGTGGTGCCGGCGTCATTTGGCTCCATCCTGGTCGTGCCTCCTGAGGTCGACCTCGACGCGGAGCGCGCGCGCCTGACGTCGGCGATTGCGGCTGCGGAGAAGGAGCTGGGTCGCGCCGAGAAGCAGCTTGGCAACGAGAACTTCGTCTCACGCGCGCCGGCAGAGCTCGTCGATGCCGAGCGCGAGAAGGCGGCGCGGTACGTCGCCGAGTTGGAGACCCTTCGGGCTCAGCTCGAGGCGCTCGAGGGGAAGTAGCGCGTCGCGCTGACGCCGGAGGCCGCTGAGCGGTACGTCGAGAGTCTCGACGTCTTCGGTGAGAAGTACGGCCTGGAGAGGATCAGGGCGCTGCTCACGGCCTTGGGCGATCCTCATCGAGCGAGCCCCGCGATCCACGTAGTGGGCAGCAACGGGAAGTCGTCGACCGCGCGTTTCGGGGCCGCGGCGCTCGCGAGTGCCGGTCTTCGTGCAGGCGCCTATCTGTCACCTCATGTCACGGGGTGGCATGAGCGCCTGGAGATCGATGGGCAGCCGGTTTCGCCACTGCGATTCGCTGAGGCTGTCAGTGCGGTCTGTGATGCCTCCGACAGGCTGTCGGAGCCGGTCACCCAGTTCGAGGTCCTGACCGCTGCCGCTTTCGTCGCGTTCTCCCATCAATCACTCGACGCGATGGTGATCGAGGCGGGGCTGGGCGGTCGCTTCGACGCTACGAACGTGTTCGACGGCGCTGCGGTGGTCGCGCTCACCCGCATCGATCTCGAGCACACGACGCTGCTTGGTGACACCATCACGGAAATCGCCGAGGAGAAGCTCGCCGTGGTTCACGCCGGTGGTGCCCCGCTCATCACGGGGCGCCTCGACGAGCAGGTTCGCGCGGCGGCAAGTCGTCGTACCGCCCTCACAGGTGTTGAAGCGCAGCGCCTCGACCGCGAGTTCGGATGGTCACTCGAGGGAGATGATGGGCTCGAGGTGTGGACGCCGCGAGCACGCCACCACGGACTCGTCCTGGCTGCTCAGGGCGACTTTCAGCGTGACAACCTCGCCGTCGGCGTGGCGGCGGCGGAGGAGCTGATGGACCGACCGGTGCCAACCGGCGAGCTGCGACGGCGGCTCGGGCAACTGACTTTTCCTGGTCGGGTCGAGGTCGTCGCCGGGGAGCCGATGCTGGTCGCCGACGGTGCACACAACCCGGCTGGTGCGCGTGCACTCGCCGCCAGCCTCGATGGTCTTCTGTCAGGCCGCCGCGCGGTGCTACTGACCTCTGTGCTGGACGACAAGGACCTCGGCGGCATCATCGACGCCCTGGCCCCACACGTGACCGAAGTGGTCGCGACGGTGTCAGCGCACCCCCGCGCTCGTCGCCCGGAAGAAATCTCCGAGGTTGCGCTGGCACGAGGCAAGCCGACTCACATCGAGCACCAGCTGAAGGAAGCATTCGCGACCGCGCGTCAGCTGGCGGGCGGCAGCGGTGCGGTCGTAGTCGCCGGATCGCTCTATCTCATTGAGGATCTCCGGCGTTGCGGCCTTCTCATCGACGGGTGAGCGCGGTGTTATCCTGCCCGCCGTTCGTACCGGTACCCCCGCCGGGCGTGTCCCCGGTTCATGAGGCACCTTTTTGAACTCCAACGATCCGTTTGACGGTATCTCGGCCTTTTTCGACTCACCACTCTGGTCTATTGCCAGCCTCCTCCTGCAGGTGTTTTTCATCCTGTTGTGGGCTGCGTTGGTCTATTGGACCTACCAGGACGCAAAGCGACGCATCCGCGAGCCGGCCTTCATCGCCGGATCCGTGGCGCTTTCGCTGTTGATTCCGTACCTGGGCGCGATCATCTATCTGATCATTCGCCCGCCGGAGTACCTGGTCGAAGAGCGCGAGCGCGAGCTGGAACTGCTCGCTTTGGAGCAGCGCCTTTCCCCGGATGACGCGGAAGGTCGCGCCATGGTCGGACGCCTGCTCGATCGCGAAGGCGGCGGAGAACTCGAGTCGGGGGCCTTTTCGCGGGCGCTGAACGAAGCTGGGGTTGCTCGTGCCAACGAGATCGCCCAGCTCGAGGAACGCGTGCGCGATCTGGAGTTTCGTCTGCGCGTAGGCGCCGGCGGCAATCCCGACGAAGTACCTGATGGAGATGACACCGGCCGCTGGCGGCGACCTGCCCGCAAGCGCAGAAGGGATGAACGTTGAGCGAGCGCTCTTTCGTAATGGTCAAGCCTGACGGTGTGGCCTCAGGGCTCACCGGTGAGATCGTCAGTCGAATTGAGCGGCGCGGTTTCAGCGTAGTCGCCCTTGAGAAGCGCACGATGGCCCGTGAGGTCGCCGAGGAGCACTACGGCGAGCATCGGGAGCGCCCGTTCTTTGGAGAGCTGGTCGAGTTCATCACTTCCGGACCTGTCGTCATGCTCGCCGTCGAGGGGCCTGAGGGCACCATCGACGCACTTCGCAGGATGGCCGGCTCCACCAACCCGCTCGACGCCGACCCCGGCACGATTCGCGGCGACTACGCGACCGACGTCGGCCAGAACGTCGTCCACAGCTCGGATGCCGTTGAGTCGGCGACACGGGAGCTGGCCCTCCACTTCGGAGCGGGGATCGCCGGCTGATCCTGCTGGCGTCACGCTCGCCACAGCGGCGAGCACTGCTGTCAGCGCTCCACGTCCCGTTTCGGGTCGTGGCGAGCGAATTCGAGGAACGCGGTCAGGATCCGGCGCTGAGCCCGGAAGACACGCTGCTGATCAATGCTCAGGGCAAGGCACGTGAGGTTGTAGCGCGCTCAGGTGTGCCGGAAGCTGGAGCCGTGCTCGGCGCCGACACCGGGGTCGTGGTCGATGATCGGCTGCTCGGCAAGCCCCACGATGCCGACGAGGCCGCCCAGATGCTCGGCTCGCTCGCCGGGCGCGAGCATCAGGTCCTGACCGCGATTTGCCTGATCACCTCAACCGTCGAGCTTTCCGACTGCGATACGGCAAACGTGCGTGTGCGTCAGCTTCCTGACGCCGCGCGCGATTGGTATGTGGGTCTGGGTGAGTGGCGCGATCGCGCTGGTGGATACGCGATCCAGGGGTCCGGCAGCGCACTGATCGAGGGCATCGACGGTGACTACACGACCGTGGTGGGTCTGCCCATCGGCCGGCTTGTCGGCCTCCTTGCGGTCACAGGACTGGCGCCGTGGGGCGGACCGGTCCCTGCTCCTAACCCATAGTCGGCGCGTCGAACCGATCGCGTTCCGCCTGCGTGAGGCGTCTCACTATTTGGTTATGCGAGGGATTGAGGCTACATAATGTGAAGTAATCTCGGCGACGATTATCCACGCTCAGCTCACCGCGGGTAGATGGCGTGTGCTCTGGGCGTTGGTGATGGCGGAGATCCTGGCGATGAGCGTCCGGTTCAGCGCGTCGGCCGTTGTGCCGCAGCTCAAGGACGAGTGGGGGATCTCCAGCACGGGCGCGGCAACACTCACCGGCGCGGTGCAGATCGGTTTTGTTGTGGGTGCGGTCCTCTCCGCGCTCTTGTCTTTGCCCGACCGGGTGAGCCCTCGGCTGGTGATCTCGGCCGCCGCGCTGGGTGCCGCGGTTTCCAACGCCGGCGTCGCGCTCTTCGCCGATGGCCTCGAGGTGGCGTTGCCGCTGCGCTTTGCCACGGGGTTCTTCTTGGCAGGTGTGTACGCCCCCGGGCTAGCGTTGATCTCCGGCTGGTTTCGAACCCATCTGGGGCTCGCGCTCGGCGTCGTCGTGGGTGCGTTGACTCTGGGCTCAGGGGCCCCGCATCTGATCACCGCCTTCGGCACGCCCGACTGGCAGTGGGTGCTGCTCGTCGGAAGCGCGCTTGCGCTGGTCGCATCCGGCCTGGCCCTGCTGACCCGTGACGGTCCCTATCGCGCTCCGGCGCCGCCCCTGCAGCTGAGCTACGCGTTCAAGCTCTTTGCCAACCGTCCCATGCGGCTGGCGAACTTCGGCTACTTCGGCCACATGTGGGAGCTCTATGGCGTCTGGGCGTGGCTCCCGGTCTATCTGGCCGCGAGCATCGGTGCTGGTTCGGGCAGCGCGGTGTTGGCGTTTGCCGCGATCGGGGTAGCGGGGGCCATCGGAGCAGTGTCAGGCGGGCTGATCGCCGACCGCATCGGACGTACCGCGACGACCATCGGCATGCTCGCGATCAGCGGAAGCGCGATCATCGGCTCGGCCGTGCTGTTCGAGGCTCACCCCGCCGCGGTCGCAGTGTTGGCGCTGGTATGGGGCTATTCGGTGATCGGAGACTCGGGCCAATTCTCGGCTGCGGTAGGGGAGTTGGCGGACCGGGCGCACGTGGGAACCGCCATCACGGTGCAGATGGCCGTCGGTTTCCTGATCACGATCTTCTCGATCCAGCTCGTCGGGACGATGGCCGATCTGGTCGGCTGGCGCTGGGCCTTCCTCGTGCTGCTGATCGGCCCGATTCTGGGCATATGGGCGATGTGGTGCCTCCGCCATGACGAAGCCGCGGGCCACCTCGCGGGCGGCGCCCGCTAAGAGCCCCGAGCTAGAACAGGGGCGGGTAGCGCTCAAGCATCTCTTGGTGGCGGCGTTCCCGATCCTTCGCGGCCAGCACGCCCGGGTCTCTGGCCTCTTCCTTAAGGCGTCTCAGGGTAGCCATGATCGACGCCCGCCTCTGACGGCGCTGGCGTTCTTCCCGCTCTTTCTTTCGAGCGGCACGGCGGTATGTGCTGTTGTCGTCGGCAAACATGACGCGTGGAGTCTCCACCGCTCATCAATGTAGCGAACATGGAGGTCATCTCGACCCCCCCAATGTTTCGACCCAGTGACACACCGTCGACGGCCGTCGAGGCCCCGCGTGGACTACTGGAGGCACGGCGCAGGGCTAGATCCCGCCGTCGAGAGGCGCCGTGAGGGACTCGCCCGCAGTAGGCGCCCCCCCGTGTTCGACTCGGCGTATGCGAGGGGTAGGCGGACGACGCCGTCGACGCCGCCACCAGCAGCTTCGCGCAGCTCCACCTTTCCTCGTGACGCCGAGACGAGCCGCCGAACGATTGAGAGGCCGAGTCCGGTACCGCCTGAGCTGGTCGTGTCGTTGCTCCAAAAGCGTTCGAACGCCTGCTCGCGCTCCTTCTCAGGCATTCCCGGACCCTGGTCGATGACGTGGATCTCGGCCGCGCCGTCGATGGCGCCGGCGCGAACCACGACCTCCGACCCGGGTGGCTCCGACCCGGATGACGAGGGCGACTGACACGACTCGGGCCGCCGGGGCGGCTAGTCTCGTAGCGTCTTCTTGACCTGCGCAGGGGGCTACTGCAACACCCGCAGGTGGCAGCGCAACGAGGTGCTCGCTAGCGTTGAGCGGTCACACGAGCCCTCTCGGTACCTTGGCTCCAACTTCTAAAGGACGAACCCAATCGGTCTTTTTGGTTACCTGACCGGCTTTGGCGGCCGCGATATGGCCGTCGACCTCGGCACGGCAAACACCCTGGTCTACGTTCGCGGGCGCGGAATCGTGCTCAGCGAGCCGTCGGTTGTCGCCATCGATCAGCGCACCAATGAGGTGCATGCGGTCGGCATCGAGGCCAAGCGGATGCTGGGCCGTACTCCGGGCACGATCAGCGCCATTCGGCCGCTGAAGGACGGAGTGATCGCCGACTTCGACGTCACTGAGCAGATGCTCCGGCATTTCATCCAGAAGGTGCATCAGAACCGCTGGGCGCATCCGCGCGTGGTGGTGTGCGTGCCCTCAGGCGTCACCGGCGTCGAGAAGCGCGCGGTGGAGGAGGCGACGCTGTCTGCCGGCGCGCGGCAGGCGTTCCTCATCGAAGAGCCCATGGCGGCGGCCATCGGGGCGGGGCTTCCTGTCGCCGAGCCGACCGGAAACATGGTCGTGGACATCGGCGGCGGTACCACCGAAGTCGCGGTGATCTCGCTGGGTGGCATCGTCGTGGCTCAGTCGATCCGCATCGGCGGCGACGAGTTGGACGAGGCGATCATCAGCTACGTCAAGCGTGAGCACAAGTTGATGATCGGCAACCAGACCGCCGAAGAGGTCAAGCTCGAGATCGGATCCGCCTTCACCCTTCAGGAAGAGGTCCAGGCCGAGATCCGCGGTCGGGACATGATCTCGGGGCTGCCGAAAACCGTCGTGCTTTCCTCAGAAGAGGTGCGTGCGGCGCTCGAGGAGCCAACCGTCCAGATCATCGACGCGGTAAAGAGCACCCTCGACAAGACTCCTCCGGAACTCGCATCCGACATCATGGACCGGGGCATCGTCATGGCGGGCGGTGGCTCGCTTTTGACCGGTCTCGACGAACGTTTGCGCGCCGAAACCGAGATGCCGATTCACGTCGCGGAGTCGCCACTCACCTGTGTTGCCGTCGGATCCGGTCGATCCCTGGAAGAGTTCGAGGTGCTGCGTAAGACCTCAGATCGACGCCGCGCTCGCGTGCGGTACTGAAGTCTCCAGCCCGGTCCAGCCATGGACCACCGTGAGATGACCAAAGACACGCACATCACCGGGGGGCCGAAGCGGCCCCTACGAGAGGCTCGCGCGTGAGTCGCGAGGGCCGACCGTCAGACCGGCGGCAGATCTACGCCCGCCGCGGGGTCATCGTCGTGCTCGCGCTACTGGGGCTGGTGATCCTGACCGCGTACTTCCGCGAGACCCAGAACGGGCCGCTGCACGAGGTGCAGACCGATGCGGGCGCCCTGGTGGCGCCGATCCAGTCGGGGGCCTCTCGGGCGGTTGAGCCCCTACGGGATGGCTGGAGCTGGACGTCCGGTCTGGTGACGGCCCGAGAAGACGCCCGCCGGCTTTCCGCCGAGAACTCCGAGCTGCGCAAACAGGTGATCGACTCGCGGGCGACGGCAGAGAGGCTCGAGGAACAGATCGGGATCTCCTCGGCACTCGATGACGCTCCCGACGGCTATGAGGCGCTGACGGCCCGCGTGACGGGCCGTTCCGTGAACAACTGGTTCAGCCGGGCGCGCCTCAACCTGGGCCTCGACGATGGTGTCGTCGTCAACTCGCCCGTCATCGCGCCGGCCAGCGACGGAGCAGGGGCGCTCGTCGGTCATGTCATCACGGTCCGGGCGCGCTCATCCGTGGTCACCTTCATTACCGATCCTCGGACGCGCGTCGGCGGTCGGGTGCTCGACTCCGCCGGCGCTGTCGGAATGATCAGCGCGACGGCCTCCGGTTCGCTCCTGCTCAACAACGTCGCCCGCGCGTTTCCGATCGACGACGCGGACATTGTCGTGACCGGTGGTTTCACCAGCGATCAATTCCTTTCGGTGTACCCGCCCGACCTTCCGGTCGGGTCGGTCGTCAGCGTCGGCAAGCCTGAGGGTGATTCCTACCCACCGATTCAGGTACAGCGGTTCGTGGACCCGCGCGTGCTCGGGAGCATGGTCGTGCTGCTTCCGACGAGCGCGGAAGCCAAGCGGCGGGCGGCGGGATGAGCGTCCTTCAGCCGGCGGGACGTGCCGCGCGCGATGGCGTCCCGGCGGGGTATGGAGCGATCCTCGGCGTGACGCTGCTGGTCGTACTGCTCCAGGTGGCCCTGATCCCCTTCATTCGTGTCTTCGACGGCATTCCTGACATCGCGGTGGCGCTCGCCGTGGCGATCGGCCTGATGCGCGGTCCCACCATGGGCGCTGATCGCTCCAATCGGCACCCTTGGCGTGCTCGCGTTGATCTACATGTCCATTGGAGCGTTCGCCGGTCGATACTGCGGACGGCCGGAGGCCTCGGGTCTGCTGCCGCCGATCGGGCTAGTGGTGGCGTGCGCCGGCATTGCTCAGATCGCGTACGCCGCCGTACAACTGCTCCTTGGCGCGCCGTTCAGCTTCCCCGACTTCCTGGGACGGGTTCTTCTGACTCAGATGGCCCTGACCGCGCTCCTGGCCCCGCTGGTCCTGCTGCTGGTCCGCAGACTGCTCAGGGAGCCCGTGATGCTGGAGCCGGGAGCTAATACGTGAGGCTCTGGCCTCGCGGAAAGAAGCGCGGCGGCCTTTGGGCCGGCCCGGGGCCATCGAGCTCCACCGGCCAGACGGTGAGCTCGCGGCGTGCCGCTCCGGCTGCGTCGGGAAAATCGAATGCGCCGGCGCTGAGTCCGGCGATCGCGATTCGCATCGCGACCCTCGGTGGCATCGCGGTCGGGCTCTTGGCGATCCTGGTCCTGCGGCTGTGGTTCCTTCAGGTCATCGGAACCGAGGCCTTCGCGAGCCAGGCAGAGGTCAATCGCCTTCGAACGGTTCAGAACGAGGGTCCGCGTGGTGACATCGTGGATCGCAATGGCGAGGTGCTGGTCGGGAGTCGCCTGGTCCAGAATCTGGTGGCCCGCCCGCTGGAGCTGACGGGATCGCGGCGCGACAGGGTCATCGAACGACTCTCGGAGAAACTCGATATTCCCGCCGGTGAGATCCGCGCCAAGCTGTCTGAGGGCGATGCGCTCTCCTATCGGCCCGTGGTCCTCAAAGAAGACGTCAGTGCGGACGAGCAGTTGTATGTGTCTGAGCGCCGCCGCCAGTTTCCCGGCGTGACGCTGCAACCCGCGTTCAAGCGCGAGTATCCGCGCGGACAGTTGGCCGCCCACATGCTCGGCTATACGGGCGCCATTACCGAGGAAACTCAAGACGCCTTCACCCGGCGCGGCTATCTGCCCGACGAAAAGGTCGGCGTGGCGGGGATGGAGCTGCAGTACGAAGGTTGGCTCCGTGGCGTGCCCGGAGAGCAGACCTTGGAGGTCGACTCCGCCGGTGTTCCGGTCGACCGCGGGCTACTGCGCGATGTTCCGCCAAAGCCCGGCAACACGGTGCAGCTGACGATCGACGCGGACCTTCAGGCGACCCTCGAGGACGCTCTGAGAGAGCGCGTCGAGATCAGCGGCACGGCTACCGGCGCCGCCGGGGTCGCGATCGACCCGCGCAACGGCGAGATTCTGGCGCTTGCCTCGTATCCGACGTTCGAGCCTGCGGCGTTCGTCGACGGCAAGGACCGGAAGATCACCCGGTACGGCAACAATCTCAACAGGCCACTGCTCAACCGGGCCTTGACGGGCGAGTACCCGCCGGGCTCCACCTTCAAGGCTGTTACGGCGACCGCCGCTATCGAAGAGGAGATCCTCGACCCGGAGCAGTTCATCTTCTCGGGCGCGGAGTTCGAGGCGTTCGGCTCGATCTACCCGAATTTCCAGAACCGGATCGACGGCGCGATCAATCTCCGCCAGGCGCTGGAGGTCTCAAGCGACACCTACTTCTACCAACTCGGTAACGAGCTCTGGAAGACAGAAGGACGCTCTCCGCTCAAGGACTGGTCGGAGTCGTTCGGTCTCGGGTCGCCCACCCGAATCGATCTTCCTGGCGAGGGTCGGGGCCTCGTGCCCGGTCCCGACTGGAAGCGCCTTGCGTTCGCCGGCGATGAGTACAGCGAGATCGACCGCTCGTGGCGCCCCGGTGACGACATCAACTTCTCGGTCGGGCAGGGCTACCTCCAGACCACGCCTCTACAGATGGGAATGGCGTTCGCCGCGATTGCCAATCGCCGTGCGCGAGTACTGACGCCGGCTATCGGCAAGCGCGTACTCGATCCTGGTGATCGCCAGCTTGCCGCTCTCGCGGACGGACGACCTGTTCGCGAGCTCGAGGTCGATCCGGAAACTCTCGACCAGATCCGGACGGGCCTCTACCGGGTTGCGAACGAGTCACGCGGCACTGCGAAGGCCATTTTCCGGAGCTTCCCTCCGGGCAAACAGGTGGCGGGCAAGACCGGCACCGCGGAGAATCCCCAGGGCGAGGACCACGCCTGGTTCATCGGCTACGCGCCGTTTGATGATCCGACCATCACGGTTGCCATCATGGTGGAACACGGTGGCTCGGGAGCCCGATCGGCGGCTCCCGGAGTATGCGTGGTGATCGCCAAGCATCTCGAAGAGGATCGATTCAGCGTTTGCGGGGACCCGCCCGCGATTGATCAGAACTAATGGCTACCCTCGCCGGACCCCAACCGATCAGCGGCCGTGAAAGCGGTAGCAGTCGCCTGCGCGCCATGGCGGCGCAGCTGGACTGGCCGTTGTTCCTGTCGGTCGTGGCGATGCTTGCCTTCAGTGTCTACGTCGTCGATGTGGCGACCGCGGAGGACATCCCCGGGGACCCGGACTTCTTCGTCGTTCGGCGGGTCCTCCATATCGGCCTTGGGGCGATCGCGTTCCTCGCTCTCTACGCGTTGAACCCCGATCGCATCGCCCGATGGGCGTGGGTGCTGCTGGGCGGGCTGCTCGGCGCGCTGACGGTGGTCTTCCTGATCGGCACGGTGAACCGTGGTTCGACCCGTTGGATCGAGGTCGGCCCACTGAACGTCCAGCCCTCCGAGGCGGGCAAGCTGATCCTGGTCTTGGTGCTGGCGGCGGTGATCGCCGAACGGGCCCATCTGATCGGCTCGGTATCGCTGTCGGTTCTGGCGCTGATCGTCACCGCCGTGCCCGCGGTGATCGTCTTCCTGGAGCCGGACCTCGGTACCGCGATGGTCTACTTCGCGATCCTGGCGGGCGTGCTTCTGGTTGCCGGCGCGCCATGGCATCACTTTGCCGTCGCGGGAGCCGTTACGGCGATGGTCATCCTCGTGGTGCTGGTCGTTCTGCCGACAGCGGGCGTGAACGTCTTACAGCCCTACCAAGTTGATCGCCTCACGGCGTTCGTTGATTCCGAGCGCGATCCCGGTGATTCCAGCTACCAGCTGGAGCAGAGCAAGACCGCCATCGGTTCAGGCGGGGCGCTCGGGAAGGGGCCCTCCGGGGCGACCCAGACAATCAACGACTTCCTGCCGGAGCACCACAACGACTTCATCTTCGCCGTGGTCTCGGAGATGTTTGGCTTTGTCGGCGGCGGCGGACTGATCGTGCTGTTCGGGATCATCATCTGGCGCGCCATGCGCATCGCGGGCAATGCCATAAGTCGTTTCGATCAGCTGATCGTCGCCGGAATCATCTCTATGCTGATTTTCCAGGTCTTCGTTAACATCGGGATGACCGTGGGAATCATGCCGATCACCGGAATTCCACTGCCCCTCATGAGTTCCGGGGGCAGCCACACCATCGCCACAATGGCTGCGGTGGGTGTGCTGATGCGCATCCATGCGCGCGGTAGGCGCGGGTCATAGCCGGCTGCGGAAGGAAGGCAGTTGAGCCTCTTCGGTAGGGCGCGCAAGGTCGCGCGCACGGCTCGCTACGTGGCGAGCGCCGGCGAGGAGGGTGGCGAGATCCGTCTCGTGCCGGGCGATCGCGCGGTCACAGACCGTCTCGTGCAGATCCTCCGTGTTCCGGAGGCGTCCGATCCGCCCGCCGGCGTATTGGCGATCTACTCGATTGCCCCAGGCGAGGACAGCGCGGGAGTCGCGCGAAAGATGGCCGAGCGGACCCGGGCCGGCGAACGCTCCGTGGCGATCCTGATCGGACGTGCCGAACAGCGCGCCCAGGCGGAGCAGGCGCTACTCGCCACCGGCGACATCGAGATGTCCAGCATCGTTCACGTCGCCGCGCTCGACGAGCCAGGCGAGAAAGAAGTCATGGAAGGCGTCATTCGCGCACTTGGCTCTCGGGAGATCGTCGCCGCTGCGCGACGCAATCCGGAGCTTCGCGATGCCGTCACTCGTCATGTTGTGAGGCGCGACGCGCTCACCGCCGGCGTTCAGGCCAGTGGCGCTCTTGGAGTTCCGGCGGGCATGGTTGCCCTCACCTTCCTGCAGGTACGGATGCTTGGCGATCTTGCGGCGATTCGCGACCGAAATCTCGGTCGCGAGGACGCCATGGACGTCGCCGCGGTGGCCGGATCCGGCCTCGCGTGGCGGATCGTCGGTCGCACCGCAGTACGGATTACCGGCCGACCCGTCTTGGCGCGTGGCGCCGTGGCGTGGACGGCCACCCGGGGAATCGGCCTCACGGCGCAACGCCGCCTCGCCGGTGACCGCAGCTCTTTGCGGACCCCGGATCGCAAGGCCCTCAAGGACAAAGCCGGCTCGTTGGCCGGTCGCGTCAAGTCGTTACGAGAAGGACGGCAAAGCTGAAGACTCAGATCTTGGTGTCGGTCGACCGCACCGAAACACGTGTCGCAATCCTCGAAGACGGAGAGACCGTCGAGGTTTACCTGGAGCGGCGGGGCACCCGCTCTGTCGTCGGGCATGTCTGGAAGGGCCGGGTCGGCAACGTCCTGGCGGGCATGGAGGCCGCGTTCATCGACGTCGGCCTGGAGAAAAACGGTTTTCTGCACGTCGACGAGGTGGTTGCGCTTGGCGTACCCAAGAGTCGGCGCATGATTGCCAAGCTCTTGAAGAAGGGCGACGAGGTTCTGGTGCAGGCCACCAAGGACCCGATGGGAACCAAGGGCTGTCGCCTCACCATGCAGCTGTCGCTGGCCGGTCGTTTCGCCGTCTACGTTCCGTATGGCGACGGCGTCGGAATCAGCAAGCGCCTGCCTGATGGGGAGCGCTCGCGCCTTCGCAAGCTGATGCGCAGGATCGCACCGAAAGATGGCGGAGTCATCGTGCGAACGGCCGCAGCGGGAGTTGCCGAAGACGCGCTGGCGCGCGACCTCGAATCACTCAGCCTTCTATGGCAGGCCTTGAAGCTGCGCGCGGACAAAGCGCCCACCCCGACGTTGCTCTACAGCGAGGCTGACATCTCGCTGAGGATCATCCGGGACCTGCTCAACGAGAACGTCGACGAGGTGTTGGTCGACGACAAGGAGCAACACGAGCGCATCCACGGCTTCCTGAAGCGCACGAGCCCGACCATGGCCGACCGCGTCGGTCACTACGAGGATGACGAGCCGTTGTTCGAACGCTATGGCGCCGAGGCGGCGGTTCGGTCGACGCTGAGTCGTCGCGCGGACATGAAGTCGGGCGGCTACCTGATCATCGACGACACCGAGGCGATGACCGTCATCGACGTCAACAGCGGTCGGAATGTCGGTCGTGGGAAGTCGCGTCTCGAAGACACGATCACCAAGACCAATCTGGAGGCGGCCGAGGAGGTCGCCCGGCAGCTGAGGCTTCGTGACATCGGCGGCATCGTCGTGATCGATTTCATCGACATGGACGATAAGAAGAATCGCGATGCGGTGATGAAGGCACTGGAAGATGCCCTCGCACGCGATCGCACCCGGACCTGGGTGGCGGACATCTCCGCTCTTGGCCTCGTGCAGATGACTCGACAGAACCGCTCCGACGGTCCGCGGGAAGTCATGGGCGACCCATGCGAGCGGTGCGACTCGGTGGGCTTCCACGTCGCCGACGAGACCCTCGCTATCTGGGCCGAGCGAGACCTCAACAGGGCTCTCAAGGGCATCCACACCGGTGCGAAAAAGGCCAAGGTCAAGATGGACCCGCGGGTCGCCAAGGGGCTCACCGAAGAGGACGGGGACTGGCTCGCCGCGGTCGAAGATGCGGCAGGTCTCGAGGTGGACGTTCAATCGGACGAGTCGCTCGAGCCCGGCACCGTGAAGCTGATCGAGGCGAAGTAGTGGTTTTGGCGGGCATTCGCACGCACACACTCGCCGCAGATGAGCTAATCTCTTGCGTCGCGACGCGCAGCGCGCGCCTTTGTTGTGCTGGACGGAGTCACTAGTGCCGGATTACGCCGTAATCGCCCTTGGGGGCAAGCAATATCGCGTCAAAGAGGGAGACCACCTGCTGGTCGATCGCCTCGCCGTGGATGAAGGCAAGTCCTTCTCGCCGGAGACGCTGATGGTCGCCGACGGTGGCGCGATCAGTGACGGCGGCAAGGTCGAGGCCAAGGTGGAAGAGCACGTCAGGGGCAAGAAGATCCGCGTCTTCACGTACAAGCCCAAGAACAATTCACGTCGTACCAAAGGGCACCGCTCGCACTTGTCGCGCGTGCGCATCGAATCGATCGGGAGCTAGGCAGTGGCTCACAAAAAGGGCGGTGGTTCCAGCCGCAACGGTCGCGATTCGACCTCCAAGCGCCTCGGCGTGAAGGTCTTCAGCGGCCAGGTCCTTCCCGCAGGCTCGATCATCGTGCGCCAGCGGGGCACGAAGTTCCGCGCCGGCGCCAACGCCGGTATGGGACGCGATCACACGATCTTCGCGAAGGTGGATGGCCGGGTGGAGTTCACCCGGGGCCGCAAGGGCCGTCACATCCACATTCACCCGGAGCAGCTGGCCAACTAACTCGTGCCGTTCACGGACCGCGCCCGAATCCATGTGGAGGGTGGCCGCGGCGGTGA
>CAMYIK010000054.1 GCA_947258365.1 uncultured Thermoleophilia bacterium
CAAGCCGTCTTCTCGGAGTTCATCACCGCCGACGGTGCGCGCTACTCACCCGAGATCTATCCGCGGGCTGATGGCGAGGTCTACGTCTGCGGTACGCCCAGCAATGATCCTCTTCCGGAGACTGCCGCCGACGTGATGGCCGAAGACGCGGATTGCGACCTGCTTGTGGCGATGGCGGCAGCGCACTCAAGCCGCCTGGCCGCGGCGGAGGTCAAGTCGCGACAGGCCTGCTTCCGCTCGGCGACTACGGACGGACTTCCTTTGATCGGACCCATCGCCAGCATTCCGGGCGCGTACGTCGCAACCGGGCATGGGCCCTGGGGGATCCTCAATGCTCCCGCGACCGGGGAGATGCTCGCTGAGATGATCCTCGACGGTCGAGCGCGGACGGTCGATCCGACTCCATACCGGCCGGATCGGGGTCTGGTCTAGACCGGGTAAACGCCTCCGGTGGCGTTGTTGCCACCGTCGACCGAGAGTGCCGACCCGGTGACGTAGCTCGAGGCCTCCGAGGCCAGGAACAGCACGCAGTTGGCAACCTCGTCCGGTTGGGCGACCCGTCGCATCGGGATCCCCGAAGCCAGCTTGGCGAGGTTCTCCTCCGGATCGCCTCCCTCTGAGGCCAGCCAGTTGTCGACCATCTGAGTGTGGATCTCGCCGGGGCAAACGGCGTTCACCCTGATGCCCTGTTGGGCGTGGTCGAGCGCCATGCAGCGCGTCATCTGCAGCAGGCCGCCCTTGGTGGTGCAGTAGGCCACGAAGCCCTGCTCGCCATTCAGGCCCCACTCCGATGAGATGTTGATGATGTTGCCGCTGCCGGCTTTGACCATGTGCTCTACGGCCGCCCGGCTGAGGAAGAAGACCGAGTTCAGGTTCACCTGCATGCAGTTCATCCAGGTGTCGTTGTCGGTCTCAAGCGCGTTGCCTTCGGGCAGAATACCCGCGTTGTTGACGAGTACGTCGATGGCGCCGAAGCGCTCCACGCAGCCCTCGACCAGCCTCTGACAGAACTCCGCGTCGGCGATCTCGCCGATCGTCAGCTCAGCGTCGGCACCTGCCGCGCGCAGATCGTCGAGCACCTTCTGCCCTCGTGCCTCGTCGCGCCCATGCAGCATGACCTTCGCGCCTTGGTTGGCGAGGGCTCGTGCCGATGCCTCGCCAATGCCCGTCGTTGACCCGGTGACCAGGGCAACCTTGCCCGCCATATCCATCGTGTGACTCCCGCTCGGTGGCTTGGCGGGATTATCTTCGGCGACCTCTGATGTGGGCAATGGCCGAGCGCTTTGAGTGCGCCGTCCTCCATGGCGATGAGTACACAAAGCCGAGTGCGTTTGGTGTATAGAATCGAGCAAGATGCGAACCAACATCGACATCGACGATGAGCTGCTCGCCGAAGCGAAGAAGATTGCGGGCACCACCACTAAGCGCGCCACCGTCGAGTACGCCCTTCGCGAGTTGCTGCGCAGAAAAGATCGTCAGCGCGTACGCGAGCTGATGGGCGCCGTCGCGTGGGAGGGCGACCTCGACGAACTGCGAGGCGGGCGTTGATCGTCGTCGATACGTCGACCTGGATCGACGTCTTTGCCGGTCGAGGTGACGCACCTCACGTCAAGGAATTTCTCCGCCTGCTCGACGACGACGAAGGTCTCGCGCTGACTGACGTGATTCTCGCGGAGATCCTTCAGGGGTTGATCAGTGATCTCGACGTCAAGCGCGTCGAGCGACGCCTCGCATCCTTCGACGTCCTTCGGTTGGATTCGCTCGACGATTTTCGACACGCCGCGGCGCTGTATCGCGGCGCACGGCGCGCTGGCACGACCATTCGTCGGATGACCGACTGCTTGATCGCGAGCGTCTGCATTCGCGAGGGCTGCGCCATCCTGCACAACGACCGAGACTTTCAACGTCTCGCGCAGAACAGCCCCCTCCACATCCACGCTGCACCCGCAGGCGGCGAATGACTCTTCGATAGGCGGCGTCGCCTACGACCCGTGGCGCTACTCGGTTGTGATCTCCAGGGCGCTCGGATAGGCGGCGGTCAGAGCGACCCGGAGGTCGTCGTGCTTGTAGAGCATCCGCAGCTGCAAGGTGCGCCCGGCGGTGATCGTCCGGCTCACGGATCCAACGGTGAGCTCCCGATAGACCCAGTTCGGCACGAAGCCGTTCCAGCTATGGACGTGGATATCATTCTCCGCGATCTTCGTGCAGTTCGCGCCAGCGCCGTCGCACTCGTAGAGATAGAGGTACGGGTGGCCGCGCGAGTTGGGCCAGAAGGAGCTACTGGTGCTCCAGAGCTGCAGCGTGACCGGCCCGTTCAGGACGGTCGTCGCCGGGAAGGGGTACGTCCACGTCTGCCATTCCGCCGGATCGGAGTTGCTCTCGTCGCCGTCGCTCTCCTTGATCCTCAGGCCTGGATCGCCACTGCTGTCGTGATCGGGGACGGGCGCGGCCGCAGGGGCAGGGGTCGTGGCAAGGCTCCAGTCATCGGCGGAGGATCCGCTTGGCTGCATGTAAAGCGACAAGGGGCCCGCCGGCACCGCGGTGACGGTGATGTCCACTACTGCGTCGTCTGTCAGTCCGGTGCCGTCGTCGACGCGGTAGGTGAAGCTGTCGGAGCCCGAGAAGCCGAGGTTCGGGGTGTAGGTGAACGATCCGTCCGCGTTGAGCGTGACTCCGCCGTTGGACGGCCCAGCGACGAGGGCGGTCTGAACGTTGATGGGGTCGCCGTCGCCGTCGCCGTCGTTGGTTGCCACTCCCGGTGCCGCGACGGGCAGTGGGGTGTTCTGGTTGGTCGTATACGCATCGTCGGCGGCCTCAGGAGCGTCGGGCACGGCTACGACGGTCAATGTTGCGGTCGCCGTGTCGGTGCCCCCGTTGCCGTCGCTTACGTCGTAGGTGAACGACTCCACCCCGTTCCAGTCGTCGTCGGGGGTGTAGGAGAAGCTGCCGCCGCCGTTGTCTGTCAGGGTGCCGTTCGCGATCCCGGCGGCATTGAAGGCGCTGACCGAGAGCGTGTCGCCATCGGGATCGGTGTCGTTGGTGAGCACGTTGAAGGTGAAGGCCACCTGGTCCTCGTTGGGCGAGAAGCCATCCGCGGTCGCTGCCGGACCGTCGTTGACTGGGGTCAAGGTGATGGTGCGCGTCAGCGTGGAGCTCGCGTCCTGGCCTCCGTTGGCGGTGCCCCCGCTATCGGTTGCGCGCACGGTGATGGTGGCGGTGCCGTTGGCATTGGCGGCGGGGGTGTAGGTCAGCGTGCCTGCAGGGCTCAGCGACGGCTGCACGCTGAACAACGCGTTGGCGTTGTTGGTCACTGAGAAGCTCGTCGTCTGGCCGGATTCATCGGTTGGGCCAGGGCTGATCGCGCTGACCCAGCCCGCAACCGTCTGTGCGCCCGTGTCCTCGGCCACCGACAGATCCGCACCCGCGCTGAATGCGGGAGGGTCGTTGACGGCGCCGATGGTGATGGTTGCCGTCCGTGGGGCGCTCTGGCTGATGCCCCCGTTCGAGCTGCCACCATCGTCGAGGGCACGCACGGTGATGGTCGCCGTACCGTTCGCATCGGCGGCCGGCGTATACGTCAGCCGGCCCGCCGCGTTCACCGACGGCCGAACGCTGAACAGCGAATTGGCGTCGTTGGTGACAGTGAAGCTCGTCGCCTGGCTGTCCTCGTTCGTCGGACCCGCGCTGATCGCGCTGGCCCAACCTGAGACGGCCTGGGCGCCGGCGTCCTCGAGCACCGACTCGTCGGCTCCGGCGGTGAATGTCGGGGCGTCGTTCACCGCCTGGATGGTGATCGTGAGCGTCTGGGGAGCACTTCGAGCGACACCTCCGTTGGACGTGCCGCCATCATCGATTGCCCGCACCGTGACGGTGGCTTTGCCGTTGGCGTCGTCGGCCGGTGTGAAGCTGAGGGTGCCGTCGTCTGCCACCTTCGGGCGCCCATTCGTCTTGAAGAGAGTCGGCTCGTCCACGTTGGTGGAGAAGGAGACTTGCTGGCCCGCTTCGTCGGTTGCGCCGGAGTCCATCGCGGCTACCCAGTCTGAGACGGTCTGCGCCGCCGCGTCCTCGCGCACAGTCACGTTGGCGCCTGCTACGAAGGCAGGCGGGTCGTTCACGGCAAGAACCGTCACCTCGGCGGAGCCCTGAACGGTCGTTCCGCCAGAGTCGGTCGCGCTGTAGATGAAGCTCGCCGTGCCGCTGAAGTCCGGCGGCGGCACGTACGTGACCTGATCACCGTCGACGGTCGCGGTTCCCTCGGTCGGTCTGGCGACGGAAACTAGGCTCAGCGCGCCACCGTCGGGATCGCGATCGTTGGCAAGCACGGGGATCGAGACGGCCGTGTCCTCAAAGGTCGAGATGGTGTCGCTTAGCGCCGTTGGCGCCTGGTTTGGTGGCAGCACCGTGGCGAGTACGCGCGCGTCGGCGTCGCCACCGTTGCCATCGCTCACCGAGTATCCGAACGACGTCGAACCGGTGAAGTCCTCCGGTGGCGTCCAGCTGACCCGGCGCCCCTGGATGCTCGCGGTGCCCGTGTTGGTGTCCGCTACTGCCGCAACCTCCAGGTCGTCGTCATCGCGGTCGGTGTCGTTTGCGAGCACATCGATCAACGCTGTCTGGCCTTGGCGAACCGTGACGATGTCATCTTGCGCCCCCGGGGCGTCGTTGACCGGGGTCACGGTGATATTGACGAGCCCGCTCGCGCACACGCCGCTCTTCCAACAGGTCTCGTATCCAATGGAGGTCTTTCCATTGAAGTCCGCCGGCGGTCGGTAGAGCAGCGCGAAGTCGCCGGTCGCGGTCGCCTCTCCGGCCCCTGGCGGGGTTGTGACCTTGAGCCGGGATGCGGTCTCGCGGGTGATCCCATCAAGCCGCACCCGCAGCGTGCTGTCCTCGAGCACGGTCTCATTTGGCGATGGCGCTGTTGGCCTTGCCGGAGCAGTGGGCGGGTTCTGGGGAGCCGACTGGGCGATGCCCGCGGCGGGCTGACTTGCAGGTGCTGTGATCGCGACGGTGCCCGATCCCAGAGAGACTCCCACCGCAATGGCGGCACTGGCCACCGTACTCAACGCCGGTGTCACCGGCACGCGCGCCAGGATCGGAGCCTGCGCAAGCCAGGACAGCGGCCCCATCACCAAGCGCATTCGACCAAGCGAGAGGCTGAGGAACGTGCGCACGATTCGGGGGTCGAACTGTGTGCCGGCGCAGCGCGCGATCTCTTCGCGACCTTCTTCAGGGTTGCCGGCCTCTTTGTAGGCGCGGCTCGAGGTGATCACGTCGAAGACGTCGGCGACCGCGACGATGCGACCGGACAGCCCGATGTCCTCTCCGGCCAACCCTCGGGGATAGCCCTTGCCGTCCCATCGCTCATGGTGCTCGGAGATCGCCCCCGCCCACTCGCCCAGCCACTCGCGCAGCGGGGCCGTGAGCCTCTCGCCGAGTTCGGGGTGCTTGCGCAGCAGAGCGAACTCTTCGTCGGTCGGCTTGCTCTGCTTCAGGAGGATGTCGCTGGGTATCTCGAGCTTGCCGACGTCGTGCAGCAGCGCGGCCCAGTTGAGCTTGTCGACGTCGTCCGCGGAGAGGCGCAGCTCCTTCCCGATCATCTGCGAATAGGCGCGCACCCTGTTGGAGTGACCGTGGGTGAGTGAGTCGTGAGCGTCCAGCGCCGCGACGAGGCCGAGCAGCTGTTCAGCCGCCTGATTCGGCGTCGCGTTCTTACCGAGGGCTTTGGCTCGCTCAACTTCCCTCTCCAGGCTGTCGACGGTGCCGGCCCTCAGCGCGATGCGAAAGCGAGAGGGCGCCTGGTCCGGGAATACGAGCGACAGCTGAAAGAGAGCGGCGAGGGGTAGGAGGCGGCGGGTCCCGCGATCGATCAGGGCCAGCACGAGCGTCGCCGCGACGCTGATCCCGATCCACCAGCTGACAAAGAGCCAGAAGTTGGCCGCTGGAGCGGGAAAAACGCGGCTCGCAAGATGCACGAACACGATCGAGCCCAAGATCGGCAACAGGAAAGCAAGGGTGCGTATCGCCCGTGCGCGCCAGGGGCGTGCGCCCCAGCGACGGCCCTTGTCGGCTGCTTCTGAAAGCAGCGTCGATTTCCCGGATTCTGAACTCACACCCGTTCATCGGCGTCTGATCCGAGTTGGCCGAGCTACTGGCCGAGATGCCTATCTCGCCCGTGGGAGGCTCAGTCGATCCGCGCGAGCAGCTTCTTGCCGGCTTGCAGACGGTAGCTCTCGTCGATCCAGCTCTCGAGCTGACCCGGTGGCGGCTGCTGTCCGTGGGGCAGCACGATGGTGACCCATCGGGTCGTGCCTACGGCGTAGTGGTCGGGGTCGCGCTCCGACAGCTTGGTCGCGTCGTCGAGCGACTTCTCGAGCTTGACCATCACGCGGTAGGTGTCCGGTTTTTCGCCGAGATAGAGGAAGCCCTTCGTGCCGGCCTTGAAGGCACGGTTCACACACGAGTCGCCCTCGTTGACTCCGGGGTAGCTCAGCGCCAGGTCTCGCAGCGAGCGGACGAACTCAGTTTCGAACGCATCGGCCATGCCGCGAACCTAGTGGGTGAAGGGGAGCTCGACCACCGTTGCCGATTGGCCAACGACGTGGACCTCATCGCCGGGCTTGGCCTCCGTTCTGAGGATGGCAAGCCCGATGTGGCCGAACTCGGGGCTCTCAGCCGCGCTCGTAAGGGTGCCGACGGGCTTATCGGCGACCACCTCGACCCCAGGGGAGAGGGTGGACCCTGACTTGAGCCCTCTCAGGACCTTTCTCGCAGCCCCGCGATGCTGAAGACGGGCAACGGTCTCCTGACCCAGGTAGCAGCCCTTCGAGAAGGAGACAGTCAAGTCTTCGAGACCGGCCTCCTGCACCAAATTGCGATCGTTTGTATCGACCCCAATCTGGGGCACGCCGTTTTCCACACGCAGGATGTGGAAAACCTCGCCGGGAAGAGATTCAAAATCATTCTCGGCGAGAAAGGCCTGCGTGTCGGCCAAGATCCATTCCTCACTATCGGGCAATCTACCCACAGCCATAACCTCAACTTTAGGGTTAGAAAGGCCCCTTCTGAGGGTGATTCTGCCTGCTAATTCGGGTCCGAGGATTTCGAGCTCTTCGGAGAAGTGGAACTCGTGGAGCAGCTCGGCGATTTTTTCTCCCACGCTCGACTCGAGGACGAGGGTGTACGCCTCGGGGCCGTCACGCAGCACCGTCATGCCCGCTTGGATGTGTCCCTTGTCATCCAGAAGCAACGATGGGCAGCTCTGCCCTGCCTGAAGAGCCACGTCGTTGGTCAGCAGACCCTGAAGGAAGCGTTCAGCGTCTGGGCCCTCCACCCAAATCACGGCGCACTCGCTGACGAAGACGCCTCGGCCTTCGAGGAAGGCGGTCCGCGCTTCAGCCGTGTCCACTAGTGGCTGACTTTGCCGTTGGTGGGTGCACGCTCGGAGGCGACCCTCGCGCGCTTCATCGACTCGCCGGCCCCGCTCAGGATCTCGATCAGCTTCTTCAGTCGGTCTGATTCCCGGCGCATCTCGAGGAGCTCCTGCTTGGGCTCGGGGGCGAGGTCGATGGTGCCGGCCATGGCGTAGGAACTCGCGACGGTCTCGGGCTGCGGAGGCTCCCGTATCTCGCCGATGGCGTCTTCGGCGAACTGGCGATACGCGGCCGCGGCTTGCTCGAGCAGGTCCTGGTGCTCGGCCTCCACCTCGTCTTCGAGTGGAGTGACGTTGGCGGAGAAGTAGAGGTTGCCATCGGTCTCGTCACCGATCGCCACCGGCTCGAGACCTCGGACGATCACGGCGAGGCGGCCATCTTCGAAGCGCTTCTCGACGCTCTCAAACCGAGCGCTGCAGCCGACTTTCGCCTGTCGGTCTTCCTCTTGGCGCACGAGGACGAACGGTCGATCCTCCAGCGAGCAGTCCGCAAACAGCTGGCGGTAGCGAGGCTCGAAAAGGTGCATCGGGGCCGGCTCGCCCGGCAGCAGGACCATGTCCAGCGGGAAGAGGCCCATCTCGATTGGTTCGGGCATAGATTGAGTTTAGTCAGGAGGTCTACGGCCGGCCGTGCGATACGGGCCGTCAGACCTCTGCCGTGGCGAAGCCGGCCTTCCGGGCTGCCGTGAGCAGTTTCTTGTCGGAGGCGACGAAGGCGTCGATCGCATCACGCCCTGCGTAGGCGCTTGCGAGATGCACAGCGTTTGGCGCGGTGAGGTCATGTCGCGAGCTGAACTCGGCCGCCGATCGGATGATCCACCCCTCCACGGGGACGGAGCGGATCTGGGGCCAGAGCCGGTCGAGTCGGATCCGCAGTTCCCGCTCCTTGGTGCTGGTGAACCTCCGCATCCGTCGTGCCTTGGCAAGAGCGGCCGCCGACTCGATGAAGAGGAAGTCGCTCGCGATCACGCGCTCAGCGCCTCTCCATAGCCGGAGCATTTCCTCATGTCCGTCTTCGTCGCTGAGGAGCATGTGCCCGAAGGCGGAGGTGTCGAGATAGATCCTCAGAGCTGGCGGAAGAATTCGTCGACGGTGCCAGGCGATACCGGCACGGGAGGTGGGACATCACCGGTCTTTGGAGCTCTCGCCGGCCTGATGACTCCCTCGCGTACAAGTCGGTCGAAGGCGTCGTCTTTTGACGCGTCGTGTGGGACCAGCCTCGCGACGGGTTTGCCATGACGGGTGATCGTGATCGTTTCGCCAGCCTCGACACGGTCGAGGATCTTGCTGACGTTTCGACTGAGTTCTCTGATTCCCACTTGCATAGTCATGCGTCGAATATACGCACGTCTTGCGTACTATTTGTACGTACAAACGCGCGGGTGTCTGACGGCATCGGGGACGCTTGGACCCTGGGCGGGAAGCCCGGCGGGTGCGATACGTAGACTCCTCCCTCGTTCAAACCCCTTGTGAGGCGATGACCCAAACACTGAGCCACGTGGAGGCCCTCGAGTCCGAGGCGATCCACATCTTTCGCGAGGTCGCGGCGGAGTTCGAGCGTCCAGCGCTGCTGTTTTCCGGCGGCAAGGACTCGATCGTGATGCTGCACCTGGCGCTGAAGGCGTTCCATCCGGCGCCGCTGCCGTTTCCGATCATGCACGTGGATACGGGGCACAACTTTCCCGAGGTGATCGAGTACCGCGACCGGCGCGTCGCCGAGACCGGCGTCAAGCTGGTGGTCGCCTCGGTGCAGGACTCGATCGACCAGGGCCGCGTGGTCGAGGAGACCGGCCCGCGCGCGTCGCGCAATCAGTTGCAGACGGTCACGCTGCTCGACGGCATTGCGGAAAACAAGTTCGACGCCGTCTTCGGCGGGGCCCGGCGCGATGAGGAGAAGGCCCGCGCCAAGGAACGCGTCTATTCCTTCCGCGATGAGTTCGGCCAGTGGGACCCCAAGGGGCAACGCCCGGAACTCTGGAGTCTCTACAACGGGCGGCACAAGAAGGGTGAGCACATGCGTGTGTTCCCCATCTCGAACTGGACCGAGCTCGACATCTGGCATTACATCCGCGATGAAGACATCGATCTGCCGCAGATCTACTACTCCCACGAGCGTGAGGTCTTCAATCGCGACGGGATGTGGCTGGCGGTGACGCCCTTCATCACGATGATGGACGACGAGACCCCCGAGGTACGGCAAGTCCGCTTCCGTACTGTCGGTGACGCGTCGTGCACCGGTGCCGTCGATTCCGACGCCGACACCATCGACAAGGTCATCGACGATGTCGCCGCAACTCGCATCACTGAGCGTGGCGCGACGCGGGCCGACGACCGGGCCACCGAGGCCGCAATGGAAGACCGCAAAAAAGAGGGCTACTTCTAGATGGAGCTGCTGCGAATCGCGACCGCGGGATCGGTCGACGACGGCAAGAGCACCCTGATCGGGCGCCTGCTCTACGACAGCAAGTCGATCTTCGAGGACCAGCTGAAGTCCATCGAAGAGGTCTCAGAGGCCCGTGGCGACGAGCACACCAACCTGGCGCTGCTCACCGACGGGCTGCGCGCCGAGCGCGAGCAGGGCATCACGATCGACGTCGCGCACCGGTACTTCAGTACGCCCAAGCGCAAGATGATCATCGCCGACACCCCGGGCCACGTTCAGTACACCCGCAACATGGTCACCGGTGCCTCCACCGCGAACCTGGCCATCGTGTTGGTCGACGCCCGCAAGGGCGTGTTGGAGCAGTCACGCCGCCATGCCTTCATCGCCTCGCTGCTTCGCATTCCGCACCTCGTGATCGCCGTCAACAAGATGGATCTCGTCGACTACGACGAGGAGATCTTCGAGAAGATTCGTGCCGAGTTCACCGACTTCGCCATGCGGCTGGAGTCTCACGACCTCACATTCATCCCGATGTCGGCGTTGAACGGTGACAATGTGGTGGACCGCTCCGAGAACATGCCTTGGTACCAGGGCACGACCCTGTTGCACCACCTCGAAGAAGTGCACATCGCGGGCGACAAGAACATGCTCGACGTGCGGTTCCCGGTGCAGTACGTCATCCGGCCACAGAGCACGGAGTTGCACGACTACCGCGGCTACGCCGGCACGGTTGCCGGCGGGGTCATGAAGCCGGGTGATGAGGTCATGGTGCTGCCGTCAGGGTTCACCAGCACGATCGCGTCGATAGACACCGCCGAGGGTGAGCTCGAGGAGGCGTTCCCGCCGCAGGCCGTGACGGTACGGCTGACCGACGACATCGACATCAGTCGTGGCGACATGATCTGCCGCCCGAACAATCAGCCCCACACCGGCCAGGACATCGAGGCCATGGTCTGCTGGATGTCGGAGAGCTCGAAGCTCATCCCGCGCCAGCGCCTCGCCCTGAAGCACACCACCAACTCGGTGCGCGCCATGGTGCAGGATGTCCGCTACCGCCTGGACATCAACACCTTGCACCGTGAGGAAGAGATCAACGAGCTCGCTCTCAACGAGATCGGGCGGGTATCGCTTCGCACCACTCAGCCACTGCTGTTCGACGAGTACCGTCGCAACCGCACCACCGGCAGCTTCATCCTCATCGACGAGGCCACGAACGTGACCGTCGGCGCCGGGATGATCATGGGCGAGAGCTAACAGCTCCTCTCGATTTCGGCGACGCAGCGGTCCCTGGCGGCGCCGCCGATCGCCAGGTCGCGTCCCGGGCCGCCGAGCAGTACGTCGCGACCGGCTTGACCGCGCAGGGTGTCTCGGCCGGCTTGGCCGAGGATGCGGTCGTTGCCGGAGCCGCCTTGAGCCTTGTCGTTGCCCGCTCCCGCCTGGATGATGTCCTTGCCGGGTCCGCCCTTGATGCGGTCATTTCCCGCGCCAGCGATTAGACGGTCATTGCCCCGTTGGCCGATGAGGTTGTCGTTTCCGCCGCCGCCGATCAGGCGGTCCGCGCCGTTTCCGCCGGCGAGACGGTCGCGGCCCGCTTCGCCGAAGACGCGGTCGCTGCCGCTGCCAGATAGAGCTCGGTCGTTGCCGCGTCCGAGGCAGATCACGTCGTTGCCACCTCTGCCGATGACCGTGTCATTGCCGCCACGCGCCACGATGACATCAGCGCGCGCGGTACCGCGGAGTACCTCACTCCGATTCGTCCCGATGATGGTCGCGGTGCGGCCTCCGCAAAAGACGCGGGGGCGCGGCGTGGTCGGGGTCGGGGCCGGCACGGTCGGCGCTGCTCCGGCAACGAGGCGCCGATCGATGACGTCGCTTTTCACCTGGTCCATGTCAGCATAGGTCCACGTGGCGATGTACCGGTTGTCGAAGGCCGAGTAGGCCACATCGCTCGGGCCGGATGTGTCATCAGGGGGCTTGGTGGCCAGCGATACGTCGCTCGGGCCGATCAGTGCGCCACTGCCGTCGCGTCTTTCGCCGAACAGCTGCGCCATGTTGCTGCCGTCGGTCCAGACGATGAGGAACTCGCTGGCACGGGTGCTCGCCGTCACCTCAGGATCCACGGCGCGCGGTTCGCCTTGGCCGTCACGGGCGGCCTCGGAGATGAGAAAGTCATTCACCCCTGTCGTCACCCCGGTCCCTGAGAGGCGCTGTCCGTACACCTGAACCTCGTTCGTAGTGCCGAACGGCTCGGTGGATTCCCATACCGCCGTGTACTGCTTCGCGATGGAGCTATATGCGACGTCCGGGCTCCTCGCGTCGACTTTCGGATCCGCGGTCGGACCCGCATCGCTAATGCGGAAGTCGTTGACTCCGATCTCGGTCCCGTTGGCGGTCAGCCTTTGGCCAAAGATCTCGAGTTCGTTGTCGACCAGTGCGGGAATGAATCTCGGCGGGTTTGGCACGAACCGGAACTGGAGGTCGTCGCCGGTCCACACGACGAGGTACTCGTCGCGGTCTCCGTTGTAGGTGACCGCCGGCTGACTCGCCACGAACTCCTTGGAGCCGGTGGTGCCCATGTCGGAGATGCGGAAGTCCTCCGCGCCTGTTGGCAGGCCCGCCCCGGTCACCCGCTGGCCGAAGATCTCGGTTTCTTCATCGCCGAGTCCGGGGCGCTGATCCCTTCCGCTCCAGACCACGAGGTACTCGTCGAGCTGAGGGTTGTGCGCCAGCTTCGGCTGGCCCACGGGGAACGCCGTCGAGTCGTCTGGACCCATCCGCGACAGTCGCCGCGCTCGGCCGATCGGAGCGCCGTTGGGTGAAAGCCTGCGGCCGAAAATCTCCGTGTCGCGCTCGGGGCCTTCGAGGATGTCCTGATGCCACACCACAAAGAACTCGTTCCGAAACGCGTTGTAGGCAACGGACCCGCCGCCTGCTGACCCCGACTCTCGGACGAGGGGGTCGCTTATCGGGAATACGGCGCCCGACGGGTTGCCATCTCGATCGAGGACCCTGCCCAGCAGCACTTCGTCGTTCTGATTGTTGCCGCGATCGAACACGACCATCGAGCGGCCGTCAGCTGTGCTCACCGCTACGGATGAGTCGCGGCCGACACCGTCGCTGACGGTCGCTTGAACGCCGAGCGGGACGGTTGCGATCCCAATCGCGGCGAAACCAAGTGCGCCGGCTGCAGCAGCAACGGCGACGGTGCGGGAACTCAGTCGGGGGGTCACATGGTGATTAGAGCCCGAACCGCCTAAGCCGTCAATCGGCCTTAGGGGTTATCCCTTGAAAATGCGCATGGCGGTCAGCAATTCTCCTCGAGCTCCGCCAGGCAGCTGTCGGCATCCGGGCCGCCGATGGCGCGGTCGAAGCCGTCGCCACCTGTCAGCTGGTCGCGGCCGTGCTGGCCGCGGAGGATATCGTCGCCAGCCTGGCCGAAGATGCGGTCGTCGTCGGAACCACCGCGTGCGCTGTCGGGCCCAGGGCCGGCCAGGATCAGGTCGTCTCCTGCCCCGCCGTTGATGCTGTCGGCACCGGCCTCGCCGTCGATGCGGTCGTCGCCCAGATCGCCGACCAGCGTGTCTGCGCCGAGGCCTCCGCGCAGCCGGTCGGCTCCGGCGCCCGCCTCGATGCGATCGTTCCCTGCCTGGCCGAGCACTCGGTCGCGCCCCTCGCCCGCGAACGCCCGGTCGTTCCCCGGCCCCAGGCAGATCAGGTCGCGTCCGTCGCCCCCGATCACGGTGTCGTCCCCGCCGAGCGCGGCGATTACGTCTGCGCCTGAGGTGCCGCGCAGCACGTCGCGGTCCGGCGTGCCGATGATTGTCGCCTGGCGGCCACCGCAGGTCGGATCGGCCGGACCGGGCCCAACGAGAGCGGTGACCACGGCGAGCGCCAACAACGCGCCCGCGAAGAGAATGGGCGTGACTTCTTCGGGCGTGAGGCGGTCGAGCAGACGCATGCGACGGCTATCGCCTCGAGTGCGTTCGACCAAAGCCGCGGTGGCTTAGGAGAGCCGCTCCATGCGCAGCCAGATCACCTCGGCAAAGCTGCTGGAGAGGCCCTCGATGCTGGCGATCGCCGTGCGAATCGCGCGCTCGGTGGTGGTGTCTGTGATCACGACGAAGTCGGCCGCCGACTCCTGCTCGCTGGGCTCCACCTGCAGCGCGGCGCTGATCGACACGCCCTGATCGCCGAGGATCTTGGTGACGTCGGCGAGCACGCCGGGCTGATCGGCCAGGCGCATGCGCAGGTAGTACGAGGTCTCCACGTCGTCCATGAGGAGGATCGGCGTGTCGCTCAGCTGATCCGGCTGGAAGGCCAGGTGCGGGACGCGCTCGCCGGGGTCGGCGGTGATGAGCCGTGCCACATCGACGAGGTCGGCGATCACCGCTGAGGCTGTCGGGTGGGATCCCGCGCCGGCGCCGTAGTAGAGAGTCGAGCCAACGGCATCCGCTTCAACCAGCACGGCGTTCATCACGCCCTCGACGTTGGCGATCAGGCGACCCTCGGGGACCAAGGTGGGGTGGACGCGAAGCTCCACGCCCTCAGCGCGCTTCCGCGTGATCGCGAGCAGCTTGAGCCGGTAGCCGAGGCGCTCCGCGTAGCGGATGTCGGCCTGCTCGATGGTGGTGATGCCTTCGGTGTGGACCTTGTCGAAGTGGATCGGAATCCCGAAGGCCATCGCGGCCATCAGGGCCAGCTTGTGCGCGGCGTCCACGCCTTCGATGTCGAACGTGGGGTCGGCCTCGGCGTAGCCCTTCTCCTGAGCTTCATCCAGCGCGGTCTGGAAGTCGATGCCGCGATCGCGCATCTCCGACAGGATGAAGTTGGTGGTGCCGTTGATGATCGCGGCGATCCACTCGATGCGGTTGGCGACCAAGCCCTCGCGAAGGGCCTTGATGATCGGAATGCCGCCACCGACCGCGGCCTCGAAGGCCACCATCACGTGCTTCTCGTGAGCGGCCGAGAAGATCTCGTTGCCGTGCATGGCCAGCAGGGCCTTGTTGGCGGTCACCACGTGCTTGCCGTTGGCGATGGCGTCCAGCACGAGGTCGCGGGCGATCGTGTAGCCGCCGATCAGCTCGATCACGATGTCGATGTCGGGATCGCGAGTGACCGTGTGGGCGTCGTTGGTGAGCTCGACGTCGCCGTTGGTGACCTGCTTGGCCAGATCAAGATCAAGGTCGGCGACACGCGTGATCACCAAGGGGCGCCCGACGCGGCGAGTGATCTCGTCGAGGTTGCGGTTCAGCACCTCATAGGTGCCGCTGCCGATGGTGCCGATCCCGAGGAGGCCGATTCGAATGGGAGTCATATTGCTCGTATGGTCGTCTGAGGTCGGAGCCCGCCGGAAGCTAGCAGGGCCGCCGTGCCTCAACCCATTTGGGGAACCGTAACCACGTCGAGTCGTTCGATTCCTTCGAAGTCCGATGGGTTGGCGGTGTAGAGACTGAGGCCATTCGCAATCGCACATGCGGCGATCAGGGCACCGAATGCTCGCGAGGACGCCTTGCGTCCTTTTCGTCTCAGGTCGAGCGCCACCTCTCCATAGACGCGAGCCGCCACCGCATCGAGG
>CAMYIK010000055.1 GCA_947258365.1 uncultured Thermoleophilia bacterium
CCGAGCGTCTCGGCACCCTGCCAGACCTCAAGTGGGGTGAACCCATGAACGTGCATGTCAGGCAGCCGGCGCTTGATTGCCTCCAGCACTCCGACGTAGAAGTCGCCGGTGTAGTCGGGATGGATGCCTCCTTGCAGGCACACCTCCGTCGCCCCTCGCTCTGCGGCCTCCACCGAACGATGGACCACCTCGTGAATCTCGAGCATGTAGGGCGTGCCGCGAAGGTTGAGGCTCCGAGGCCCTTTGCTGAAGCCGCAGAAGCCACACCGGAAGTAGCACTGGTTGGTGTAGTTGATGTTCCGATTGATGACGTAGGTAACGGTGTCGCCGACGGCTCGCTGGCGCAGCTCATCCGCAACCTTGGCAATGACCTCGACGTCCTCGTCGCGAGCCCAGAAGAGGACTTCGACCTCGTCTCGGCTTGGCGGAGTGCCCGCGAGGGAGCGCTCGAGAATCGCTGCCACCTGAGGTCGGGCGCGATCCAGGGAGTCTGCTGCCTCGCCAGAGAGCCATCCGGCATCGGTCCAGGCGGCCGACAGGCGACGCTCGGGAACAGGAGGCTCCATGTCGCGGCCAGGTGCCCAGAGGTACCTAGGACGTGCCGCACCATGTGCGTCGATCAGATCGAGATACGCCTTGAGCTCGGGGCGGGCAAACGTTTCGCGAGCCTCGTCGATTTCCAGACCCACCGGGAAGGCGCATCGCTCGATGATCCTCACCGGGGCGAGTGCGTCGCGCAGAGCAGCAATCGCGCCCTCGTCCCAGGACTCATCGAGGAGCAAGTCGGTGGCGCCGGCGCGCGCGTGCGCGACAGCATCGTCAAGGTCACCGCATTCGACCGACACTCGAGTCTGGATTGCCGGCAGCCCACAAATCGCCACTGCCTCGTCGAGTTGTGCCGCCGTTGTTCGAAGGAACGCCGCCTCAGAACGGCTGATGGCATCGAGCGCCTGAGTGCGCCGACCGGTATGGCGCACCGTTATTCTCCATCCGGGCACACCTTCGTCGTGAAGCCCGAGGGCTTCGGCTGGACTGACCACCCACGCCATCGTGTGTGGCGAGCGGCCGTCAGGGTCCACGGGAAGCACGCCAGCCGAGAGCGCATGTGCGGCCTCGGCGTCTCCGGGCCGGCTCATCTCAACGGTGGTGGTTCCGGATTCGCGCAGCCGAGTCGCGGTGGTGGCAGTAAGTGCTGCGGGGCGCACCGTGCGACAGAAGGTGATGGTCATGCGGCCACCGCAACAGGGCTGTCGTTGAGCTCCCGGTACATCTCGCGTACACGCCCCTGCACGCGGCCATCGACGAACTCATCGCGGGCAGCGAACTCGGGGTAGATCGTGAGGCGCTCGCGAAGTGAGTAGCCGGCCTCTTCGCACAATTGGGCAAGCTGATCGAGATTCGGCCATGGGGCCTCAGGGTTGACGAAATCTGGGGTGAGGGGCGAGATGCCGCCCCAGTCATTGATCCCAGCAAGCAGCAGTGGGCCGTAGTCCGATGAGAGGTTCGGCGGGGCCTGAATGCTCATTTCCGGACCGAAGATCAGTCGCGCCTGAGCGCACGCGGTCATCAAGTCCAGCAGGCCAGGCTCGCCGGCGTCGGCCATTGGGGTGTCCGATTTGGCGCGAAAGTTCTGCACGATGACTTCCTGGATGTGGCCATAGCGCTCATGAAGCTCGCGTAGAGCAAGCAAGGCATCGATTCGCTCAGCTGGCGTCTCGCCGATGCCAATCAGAATCCCGCTCGTGAACGGAATCCGAAGCTCGCCACAGCGCTCGATCATCTTCAAGCGTGTTGCGGGCCGCTTGTCTGGAGCATGCTCATGGGGCCCTCCTGGGCCGCAGAGTCGCTCGCTTACGGTCTCGAGCATCATTCCCTGGCTCGGGGAGACCTCCCGCAGCTCCTCGAGCTCACGACGGCCGAGGATGCCCGCGTTGGGGTGAGGCAACAAGCCAGTCTTCTCGAATACCTCACGACACATGGCGACCAGATACGAATGGGTCGAGTCGTGCCCATACCGGCGTTTGAGCATCGCCCGGTACTCCGGCCAGCGCGCCTCCGGGCGGTCACCTAGCGTAAAGAGAGCTTCTTTGCAGCCGCGCTGGGCGCCGGCTTCGGCAACCTTCAAGACCTCGTCAGGGCTCATCGTGTGGGCTCGCGGAGCGCCGTCGTCATGGGCGAAGGTGCAATACGTGCAGATATCCCGGCAGAGATTGGTCAGCGGGATGAAGACCTTCCGCGAGTAGGTCACGACCCCCGGCCGGTGGCGATCTCTCACGTCCGCGGCCGTGGACCACAAGTGAGCCTGCTCGGCCCCCGTTGGATTGGCGAGCGCGTAGGCTTGGCTGGAGTCGAGGCGCTCGCCTTCGCGTCCGGCCTGTAGCGCCTCCTCAAGCACGGTCCGCGGTGAGGCCATCAGCCGGGCTCGGGGCCTTCGCCTGAGCGGAACTTGCGCCAGTCCGCCGGTCGCTTCTCCTGGAAGCTCGCGATGCCCTCTTGCGGCTCAGGGCCATAGACGTGATTCATCGCGACCAGTTCCATGCCGTGCTGCATGGCGCCATAGAGCTGATCGGTACTCGCATTCATGGAGAGCTTCGCCAGGCGCAATCCTTGTGGTGAGCGCTTCAGGATCTGCTCACACCAGGAATCGACTTCGGCGTCGAGCTCGTCGTCGGGCACCGCCTTGTTGGCAAGGCCCATCTCGACGGCCTCCTCGGCCGAGTACTGACGGGTGAGATAGAGGATCTCGCGCGCCTTCTTCTCTCCGACGACCAGCGGCATGAGCTGGCAGCCCCACCACAGTGGCGCGGAGCCAATCTTGGGTCCGGCTTGGCCGAAGCGGGCGGACTCGCCGGCAAGCGTGAGGTCACACAACACGTTGAGCTCATTGCCGCCGCCGATGCAGTAGCCGCGCACCTTGCAGATGATCGGCTTGCCGTTGTTGCGAATGGCGGCGGCAAGTCTGTCGTGCAGATGATGAAGCCCTCGCTTCTGAGCCGCGGTACGCGTGGGGTCCTGAACGTCGCCGCCCACGCAGAATGCGCGCTCACCTGCCCCGGTGAAGACGATCACTCCAACAGCTTCATCATCGGCTGCCGCTTCGAATGCGCCGCAGAGCTCTCTGACCGTCTGGACCCGGAATGCGTTCAAGCGGTCCGGGCGATTGATCGTGATGGTCGCGCGGCCCCCGCCGACCTCATAGAGGATGTCCTCAAACTCCACCGCCGGCTCCTTCTGTTGCCTCCCCGCTGGCGCGAGCCATCCTATTCAGCCTTCTGAGCGCTAGCCCAGACTTGTGAATAAAGGATGTCTCGCTCAATGAGACACCGACTCACTTGTTGCGAAAATAACTTGCACTAGCGGCCTCTAGCGGAGTATTCCCGCGTTCACGGTTTCCCACCGAAACTCTGTCCCAATGAGTGAAACACCCGAGGAGATCCCGGACGACGCTCCGGACCGACGCGGGCGCTACCGGATCCAAGCGATCGAGCGCGCCGTTTCGATTCTCAACGCCTTCAGCGCTGAGCGGCCCGAGTACGGCGTAACGGAGCTCGCCAACGAGCTTGGTCTGCACAAGTCGACCGTCCATCGGTTCTTGGTCAACCTCGAGCACGCGGGGCTCGTTGAGCGCAGCCCGCGGAGTGGGCGCTACCGGCTTGGTCTCCACATCCTGGAGCTCGGCGGGCTCGTCATGCAACAGATGAGCCTCTGGGAAGAAGCGCTCCCGTTTCTTGAAGGCCTCGTACGCGACACAGGCGAGACCGGGCACCTGGCTGTGCTCGACAACGGCGAGGCGATCTATGTCGAGCGGGTCGAAACCCACCGGGCCCTGCGTATCCCGTCTGCGGTCGGTCGCGGCTACCCGGCCCACGCAACGAGTCTCGGCAAGGTGCTCCTCGCCTATCTGGGCAGCACAGAGGTCGACGGCATCATTCGTGCGCATGGTCTTGAGGCCTATACGTCGAACACCATCGTGGACGAGTCGGAGCTCGAGCACGAGTTGATCGTGATTCGCGACCGCGGATACGCGATTGACAATGAGGAATACGACGAGGGCCTGCGCTGTATTGGCGCCCCGATTCACGATCACACGGGGGCGGTTGTTGCAGCGGTCGGAGTCGGGGGCCCGGTTACTCGAGTCACCCCGGAACGTGTCGACGAACTCGCAGAACTCGTGACGCGGGCCGCAGCCGGCCTCTCCCGTCGCCTCGGCGCACATCAATCAGCGGCATACTCTGCGGCCGCGCTACGGATTCGTACAACCAGCGATCGCACGCTACCGGCGTCCCCGGCAGCCGTCTGATCCAAACCCACCCAACCAACCAAGGAGCCACCAAGATGGCGCCAACCGCCGGATCGAAGCTTCGCCTCTCAAGTCGTACGTCGCACTTCGTACTGCCAAAGCAGTGGGCCTCGATGCGCAAGGCCAAGCAGGTCGAAGAAGAGACGGGCCGCCCGATCATCCATTTTGAAAAGGGCGACTTCCAAGGTGACAATCTCAAGCCTGCCGACCATGTCCTTGAGGCCGCCAAGCAGGCGATCGACGACGGTCATGTCCGGTATGTGCCGGGCCCCGGTCTTGATGAGCTCCGCGACGCCATCGCAGAAGAGGCGACCAAGCGTGGTCGTCCGACCAAGCGCACCGAGGTGCTGGTCACCATGGGTGCCAAGCACGCCCTTACGCAGTCCCTCCTGACGATAGTGGACCAGGGCGATGAGGTGATCTTCCCGAACCCTGGCTATCCGCCAGACGAGTTCTGGATCACGTACGCCGGCGGTCGTGTGGTCTACGCGCCGCTTGTGGAGCCGGACTACAACTTCGACCTTGATTCACTCCGCAGCCTGGTCAGCGCGAAGACCAAGATGCTCATCATCAACAGTCCCCAACGACCGAACGGCATGATGGTCGGTCAGCTCGAGGAGCTCGCCGCCATCTGCAAAGAGAACAACATCATCGTCCTCACCGACGAGATCTTCTCGCACATGGTCTACCACCCGGATGGTCACAAGACGATCGCCGCTGTGGATGGGATGGCCGAGCGGTCGATCCTCGTGGACACCTTCAGCAAGACCTACAAGATGACCGGCTTCCGGATCGGTTGGTGCGTCGCCGACGAAGAGGTCATCACCACGATGGACATCTTCCAACAGAACTCCGTCACCAACGTGCCGGCGTTCGTTCAGTACGCGGCTCTCGCCGCTCTGACCGGCCCGCAGGAGTACGTTGACGAGACGCGCAAGACTCTCCAGGCCAAGCGCGACAAGACCGTTGCCGCCTTAAACTCAATGGACGGCATCGAGTGCCAGGCACCGGATGGCTCGTTCTACGTGTTCCCGGACATTCGCGGAACGGGAATGACAGCCCAGCAGTTCTCCGACTACTTCATCGAGGAGCACGGGGTGGCGGTCGTGGCCGGTACGGCTTTCGGTGACCAGGGTGAGGGCCACATTCGCCTGACCTACGCTGTCCCGGACGACATGCTGGAAGAGGGTCTCGACCGCATTCAGCGCGGACTCGAGAACCTTTAGGCTGTCGGGGTTTGACTCAACAAATCAAGGAGTTCACGCGTGGCTGATGACCGGCTGTATTGGGAGGATCTGAACGAGGGTGATGAGTCCATCTCAGGTGGTCGCACGATCACCGAGACGGACGTGGTCAACTTCGCCGGCCTTTCGGGCGACTTCAACTCGTTCCACATTGACGAGGAAGCCGCCAAGGCATCCTTTTTTGGCAAGCGTGTGGCTCACGGCATGCTGGTCGCGTCGATCACGACCGGCCTGCAGGTCAGTCAGATGGAGCCCAAGGCTCGCACGGCTGCTTTCCTCGGCCTCGCCGACTGGCAGTTCCGCGGTGCCGTCTTCTTCGGCGACACGATCCGCGTCAAGCGGACGATCGGTCCCAAGAAGGAGTGGAAGAATCCGAAGCAGGGCTTCGTTGAGTACCACATCGATGTACTCAACCAGGAAGACAAGGTCGTCCAGAAGGGCGTCTGGAACATGCTGATCTTCCGGCGCGACGAGGGCTAGAGCCCCTCATTCATATCGGTATGAAGAAGGCCCCGCCTCCGGCGGGGCCTTCTTCATTTCTAGGCATCCTTACGAGGCGGCTTGCCGTCCGGGCCGGTGAGTTCCGGGTGCCAGCGCTCGAAGTGTTTCTTGTGTTGTTCTGTCACCGCGCCCGGGGGGTAGTACTCCTCGTAGAAGTCCGGGTCGGCGTGCTGCACCTGGCAGACGAGGCGTTGGTACATGGCATCGAGGTTCGCCGGGAAACGTCCGTAGGTCTCATGCACGTACTGGCAGAAGTCTTTGACGATCTCAATGGTGTCCTCATCGGGTCGCGGAATGCTCTGAATTGCCTTGTCCGGCTCCAAATACGGCTTCGGAACCTTGCTGTCGTACTGCGACCACTTGGTCTCGAGAAATGCATCGACCGCTTCGCGCATGTCGGAGTAGTAGGGTTGGGTGAAAGCCTCGTAGTGGCCATCGACGCCCACCGGCGTGCTCGGACCCTCCTCTGGCTGCACGAACCGGAACCCGAGACCGGGAACATCTTCTCCGCCGAGTACATAGCGGGAAATGAAGCCGGTGTAGGTCCAGCCGCCAAGGCCCATTGCCTGTTGAGCCAGGTTCATGTTGTGGCAGATGAACGCCGAGTCGACGACCTGCATGGAGAGCACACGCTGCTCCAGATCGATGATTCCCATCCGCCGAGAGGGCTCCAGACGGCCCTTGTCGATCCACCCTTGCAGGCCAGCGGATCTCCAGCCGTGCTGCTCGTCCACGATTGAGAAGCGGTACCCGTCGCTCAAGTAGATGAACAGCAGATTGATGTACTCAAGCGTCATGTTCGCGACTGGTACGAACAGGTGGGTGCCGGGCTTGTTCGCGTTCCAGTGGTTGAACACAAAAAGGCCGGGAAGTCCCGTCGGGAGCTGCGCGCGCCCCGGGGAGAGTTGCACCTTGGCGCGGCGCGCCATCTCGATGATGAAGTCGACCTGAGCCTCAATGGGCTTCCCCGAGAGCGTGTTGAGCTCGCCGGGCTCCGGCATCAGCCCCCACATGTCCAGAAAGTAGAGGCCGTCATCGTTGGTGAAGAAGAGCTCCGTGCCGTGGTTCGAGCATGAACTCGGCCAGGTTCGTGCGGTCCACTGACATAGAGCTTCTGCGCCATGGGACGGGTCGATGTCTGCGAGGTTGATCCCATTCAGTCCCGTCCCCGCGACGAGCAGAAGGGCCTCCTCGAGCTCCGTTAGCGGAACCGGCTCGTACGGACTGGTGTACTTGAAGTACTCCCCCTGCAGGTCCATACCGAGGGCCATGCGGCGACTCTTGCGGTCGAAGAGCGACTGGAAGTACGGATAGGCCAGCGCGTCATGCAGCCCCAGGGGCGCTGACGCCAGGATCTCTTCTGGCGTTCCGATCGGTGGAGGATTCACAACCCAAGCTCCCGTCCGATGATCAGCTGCTGGATCTCGCTGGTGCCCTCGGTGATCGAGGCCAGCTTCGCATCGCGATAGTACCGTTCCACCGGGTACTCGTTGATGTATCCGTACCCGCCGTGGATCTGTACCGCTTCGCGAGTCACATAGTCGGCGACCTCTGCGGAGAAGTACTTTGCCATGGAGGCCTCTTTCACACACGGCTGACCGGTGGAGTAGAGCCACGCCGCCTTGTAGGCCAGCGCCTTGGCGGCCTCGATGCGCGTCGCCATGTCGGCGAGCTTGAAGCGGATGGCCTGGAACTTCGAGAGTGGCCGCCCGAACGCCTCCCGCTCTTTGGCGTACTTGAGGGCTTCCTCGAAAGCTGCCTCAGCGATGGCCGCGGACTTGACGCCGTGAGACACGCGGCCGGTGATCAGAGCCTCCATCAACGCTCCGAATGCGCCTTCCTCGCCGCCGAGGAGCGTCTCTTCGCCAACCTCGCAGTTCTCGAAGACGAGCTCGGCCGTATCCGAGGCACGATGGCCCATCTTCTGTAGTTTGCGCGTTACCTCGAAGCCCGGGGTGTCGCGGTCCACGATGAAGACGCTGATGCCCTCGCCGCGGTTCTCTTTGTCGGTGTATGCCGCAACCAGGCAGTAGTCACAAATGGTGCCGTTGGTGATGAAGTTCTTGCGGCCGTTGATCACGTAGCCGCCATTTTTCTTCTCCGCGCGACTGGCGAGCCCGGCGGCGTCAGAGCCGGTGTTGGGCTCAGTGATCGCGTATGCCCCGATGATCTCGCCGGCAATCGACGGAGGCAGGTACTTCGACTTCTGCTCCTCGGTGCCGAACTTGTAGATCGGGAAGGCAGCAAGGTCCGCGTGGGCATTGACCGACGCGGTCATTCCCGCCGAGACCTTGGCCATCTCTTCCACGAAGATGCACTCGGTGATCTTGTCCAGCCCGATGCCGCCGTACTCCTCGGGGAAGACGATGCCGAGCAGCCCGAGCTCGCCGAGCATCGGGATCAGCTGAACCGGGAACTTCTCTTCGGCCTCGGCCTCTTCAATAAGCGGCACGACTTCCGACTGGGCGAATTCGCGGACCATCTGACGGAGGTCTTCCTGCTCCTCAGTGAAGGCATAACTCAGCATTCAGCGTCTCCCGGCTCGGTGTAGGTCTCGAGGCGTAATCACCATATTTCGGCAGTCTAGAGGGGATCGCGCCCGGATAGACTGGGCCAGATGTCCGACCCGATGAGCGCTTTACGCCTGGACGGCCGCACTGTCGTCGTAACCGGTGCCTCACGCGGCATCGGAGCGTCGGTCGTGAACATGATCAGCACCCTCGGCGGCGGCGTCGTGCTGGTGGCGCGATCGGGCGACGTCATCACGAAGATGGCGGACGAGCTTCCCACGCCGGCGATTGCCGTGACGGGAGACGTCGCCGACCCGAAGGTGGCAGAGCACGCGGCGGAGGCGGGGGAGAGCCTCGGAGGTCTTTGGGGCCTGGTGAACAACGCGGGCGTCAACATCGCCTACCAACCGGCTACCGAGCTGAGCCTCGAACAATGGGACGAGACCCTTCGTGTGAACCTGCTCGGCGCGGTGTCGTTTGCCAAGACGATCGGCGGAAGACTTGCCGCGGCGGGCTCAGGCGGGCGAATCGTCAACGTGAGCTCAGTTGCTGGGCTGACTGGCCTGCCGAATATCGCTCCTTACAACGCCACCAAAGCCGCCCTCGATGCCCTCACTCGAACAATGGCCGTCGAGCTCGGCCCTGCCGGAGTTCTCAGCAACTCCGTAGCGCCGGGGACGATCATGACCGAGATGGTCCAAGAGCTCATGGAGACCAACCCCGTGCTCGAGGAGCGCCTCGTCGCCAAGTCGCCGCTCGGTCGTATCGGCGCTACCCCTGAGGCCGCCTGGCCGATCGTCTTCCTGCTCACCGACGCCGCGAGCTTCATCACCGGCGAGGTGATAGTGGTCGACGGCGGGCGCCTCGCCGCAGGCTAGGCATGCGAGTCGTCATCGTGGGCGCCGGGACGGCCGGCTGCGTTCTCGCCGCGCGCCTTTCTGAGGATCCCGGCACAGAGGTCGTGGTGCTCGAGGCCGGGCCGCACTACGCCCCGGGCCAATGGCCACCTGAGCTCTCTCACGCCTACCGGATCATCAAGGAGACCCACGACTGGGAGTACCTGGCGCAAGCAGGTGCCTCTCCGCGGCTGGTGCATGTTCCCCGAGGCCGAGTCGTCGGAGGATCCTCAATCACCAACGCGGCGATTGCACTTCGCGGACTTCCTGAGCACTACGACGAGTGGAGCGAGTTCGTCGATGGTTACGACTGGGCGAGCATGCTGCCGTGGTTTTGTGCCATCGAGAACGACGGCCAGTTTTCCGAAGCCGAATACCACGGCGACAGTGGTCCGATAGCGATCAATCGCTACCCCCGTGAGAGCTGGTATCCGCTGCTCGAAAGCTTTGCGGAGGCTGCGCTAGCCCGCGGGCATGCATGGATCGAGGATCACAACGCCCCAGGAGCGACCGGGATCGGCCCTGCCAGCTTCAACATGATCGATGGGATACGTCAAACGCCAGCCGATCACTACCTCGCGCCGGCACTGGAGCGGTCAAATCTCAGCCTCGTAAGCGGGGTGACTGCCGACACCGTCCAGATCCACTCCGAGGCGGTCACTCACGTTGAGGGCATCGATGATTCAGGACAACGGATGCGCTTCGAGGCCGACGAGATCATCGTCTGCCTTGGCACGTATGCGACCCCGGCGTTTCTCATGCGCTCAGGCATTGGCCCGCCCGACGCGATCACTCCGCATGGCATCCCGATGACCCATCGCATGGATGCGGTTGGGCGAGGTATGCAGGACCACCCAAAGGTCTCCTATCGCTTCTGGGTCTCCACCGAGATCCCCGAATGGCCCCATCCGTGGATCCAGGCGTTGCTCACCGCGACGTGTGAGATCGATGGACAAGAACGACTATTTCAGGTGATGCCGTACTCGGGCACGACCCAAGGTGGGCACCAGTTCACCGACCTGAACGTGCAGGTCGCGGACGCGCGCGGGCGCACAGGCACCGTCGACATTCAGGGTCCCGATCCGCATCTGCAGCCGGTGCTCAAAATGGGCTGGTTAGAGCGTGAGGACGATCGTGCCGTCGCCGAGGCGGCAGGCAGCGAGCTCATGGCGCTCGCGCAGACACACCCCCTTAAGGACGTCGTCTGCCCCTGGCCGAACCAGGAGGATCGCGACCATCCGCTTCGCACAGTGGAGACCTTCCACCATCCGGTCGGCACCTGTCGCATGGGGCGCGAATCTGACCCCAGCGCGGTCGTCGATGGGTCTGGGCGGGTCCTCGGGCTTCGTGGTCTCTCGGTCATGGACGCGTCGATCATTCCTCGCGTGCCTTCGGCGAACACCCATTTGTGCGTCATCGCTCTCGCCGAACGCTTGGCGGCCAGCTTCCGAGAGGCCAACGGGGGTAAATGACTCGCGGAGAGCTACGCGACATAAGTCTGATTCTGAGGCGTTACGCGCCAGGCTTTTCCAGCTGCCAATATTGAGCTTCCCAACCTACTAGAGGAGCGATATGCCCGAGTTGCCACCGCCTGCCGACCCCTCCGTCACGTACCGCGCGACGTTTTCAACGTCCGCTGGAGAGATCACATGCGAACTCTGGGCGGACAAGGCGCCCCAAACCGTTGGCAATTTTGTCGGGCTCGCGAAGAGCGGCTTCTACGACGGCACCATCTTCCACCGGGTGATCAAGGAATTCATGATCCAAGGTGGATGCCCCGACGGTGTCGGCACTGGGGGACCTGGCTACCAGTTCGATGACGAGATCAACGACGAGAAGTTGGTCAACGGCGTCCTTGCGATGGCGAATGCCGGACCCGGCACTAACGGAAGCCAGTTCTTCATCATCACCGCGGCCGAGACGCCATGGCTCGATGGTGCCCACACCGGCTTCGGGCGAGTCATCGCCGGCGCCGAGAACGTCGAGAGCATCGGCACGACGGCGACCGATCGCCAGGATCGCCCCCAGGAGCAACAGCGGGTCATGTCGGTCACCGTCGAGGAATCCGCAACGGAGTAGTTCCGTGGGAGCGACCACTTCGCCCGGTGCTGCTGCCATCCCGAGTTGGGAGGCCACGCTGCTGCGCCGGGAAGGCAGCGCGCGACCCAAGGTCGCGGGCCGCATCCAGTTCGACGCCGCGAATCTTGCGGCGGCGACCCAGGCGATCGAGAAGGAGATCGCCAAGCGCTGCGAGAGCGAGGATGGATGGTCTCTCGGTCTTCTCAAGCCGCTCACGCCAAACGCACCGGGGACCCATCCTTACCGTGCCGTCTTCGCCGTATGGGAGGCCGAGGGTGATCGGTTCCAGCGCCGCGACGTACATGAAATGGACGTCTGGGCGCCGGACGCCGGTACCGCTCGGCGGATCGCCCATCAGGAGATTCAAAAGGTCGGCGCCTATCAGCCGGCCTGGCGCATCCGTCGGGTACGTCGCGAAGCATGAGCGCTTCTGTGTCCATCCGTGATCGATACCCGCTCCTCATTGGAGGACGGCACGTCGAGACGGATCGATGGGATCCCGTGGACGACCCGTTCGGTGGCGCGGATCTGTGCGCCGTCGCGGCTGCCACGCCCGACGACGTCGATGCGGCAGTTCGCGTCGCGGACGCCGTCGGCGCGGAGTGGGCAAGAACGCCGCCAACGGAACGCGCCATCGCGATCGAGCGCTACGGGCGGGTGCTCGATGAGCATGCGGGAGAACTCGCGGAGCTCATGCATCGTGAGATGGGCAAACCACTCCCTGAAGCCAACGCAGAAGTAGCGCGCGCGCTTGAGGTGGTGCACTACTTCGCGGCGGAAGCTGAGCGCGTTCTCATAAGCCAGCTACCGGGCACGAGTATCACCACCGGGAGTCTGATGCGCCCCGCTCCTGTTGGTGTCGTGGCATCAATCACACCGTGGAACTTCCCCGTAGCGCTCATTCTCTGGAAGCTCGGCCCTGCCCTCGCCGCAGGATGCTCGTTCGTCGCCAAACCGGCGAGCGAAGCCCCGCTCGCCGCGTGGCGGGTATGCGAGCTCGCGATCGAGGCGGGCCTGCCCGACGGCCTCGTGAATTGCCTGACCGGAGATGGACCGCTCGTCGGAGAGGCCCTCGCCACCCATCCCAAGGTCGCCAAGGTGGCATTCACTGGATCGCGGCGGGTCGCCGAGCAGATCGCCACGTGGGCCGGACCGCGCCTCAAGGCGCTGTCGCTTGAGCTTGGCGGGCACGGGCCGTTGGTCGTCCTTCCGGACGCCGACCTCGATCAAGTCGCCGAGGTCGCCCTGATCCAAGGGTACGCCAACGCGGGGCAGGCCTGCTACTCGGTCAACCGCGTCATCGCTCCGCCAAACCTCACCGGCGAGATCATTGAGCGAATCGATGAGGGGCGTCAAAAGCTCGAACTTGGACCGATGGCTACCGACCGCGGAGTCCAGCGCCACATGAGGCTCATCGAGGATGCGACCTTAAAAGGCGCGACTGTGCGCGGAGGAGAGGCCGTCGATTCACGTCGTTTGGAACCTGCCCTCGTGAGTGACGCAGAGGTGGGCGTCGAGCTCATCGACGAAGAGCCCTTTACTCCAATCGTCGCCGTCATGACCAACGACGACATCGAGGGAGCAATCGCTGAAGCCAACCGTCCCGACTATGGACTCGTCGGGTATGTCTGCGGTGGCGATCTTCGTCGGACCCTCCAGGTGGCTGAGCGCATCGAGTGCGGCACCGTGGTCGTCAACGGATGGCGCGTCGTGACCGCCTACGCCCCCTATGCCGGCTGGAAGGGTTCCGGCGTAGGTGTCGAGCTTGGGCGTCCTGGGCTCGAGGCGTTCATACGCTGGCAGCACCTGCGCGTGCTCGCCTAGGCGCCCCCAGGCGTCTCGTAGTGAACTCGTCGTGCGTAGACGAATTGCTCGATTTTGGGTCGAGCCCCCGCCAGCCCGCTCTCCCCTACTCCGCCGACTACCAAGTGGGCGTCCTGATAGAGCGGCGAGGTGTTGACGACCACCCGCGAGGCACGGATGCGTGCGACATGTTCAGCGCTACCACCGAACACGGCGGCCCCCAGGCCGAAGGCTGTGTCATTTGCGAGCCTGACAGCGTGGTCGGCATCGTCGGCAACCACGAGAGAGCGCAGTGGAGCGAAACTCTCCTGACGCCAGAGGTCCGTCTGCAGAGCGTCAAGCTGGAGCCGGACGATCGTAGGCTCGATCGACGACGAAGCTGGGCCGCTGCCGACAATGACCTCACCACCAGAAGCCAGAGCCTCGGTCAGAGCACTGCGGGCTCGCTCTTGGGCTGGCCCGGCGGAAAGCGGAGCAATGTCTGTCGCTTCATCATCGGGATCTCCGACGTTGAGCCTCTTGGTCGCCTCAGTAAGCCGGGCGATGAACTGATCGGCCAGAGAGCGCACGACGATGATGCGCTTTGCGGCCATGCAGAGCTGTCCACTGTTGGCAAACGCCGCCAAGGCGGCGGCCTCGGCCGCATCAGATACATCGGCGCCAGGAAGAATCAGCAGCGCGTCGTTGCCCGACGCTTCAGGTATGTATGGCCGCAGCGGAAGACCGTCCGCATACGCCTCACCGAGCAGTGCGAGGTGACGCTTGCAGGTCTCCGTCGAGGAGTGGGCAACCACCGCATCAATATCCCGATGCACGATCAGCTGCTGCGCCTCGGGAGCGTCGAGATCGACCCGGACTATGGCGTCACTCGGCCATGCGCCCATCAACGCCTCGAGCACCAACCCGGTCGTCTCTCTCGCGCGCCCCGATGGGCGGGAGATCACCGCGTTGCCGCCTACCAATGCAGACTGCGTGACCAGAGTCGGCACCCATACCGGCGAGTTCGCGGCGTGCCAACCAAAGACCACCCCATAGGGCCGCCACTCGAGGATTGTTCGGCCACTCTTGGATGGGACCTCACGCGGGCGGATCTCCTCTGCGAGCGTCGGCAGCGCGTCCAGCAGATCCAGAGCCGAGTCCATCTCGCGACGGACGAATAGCCGAGGCTGGCCAACCTCGGCTACCGCCGTATCCACAATCCGGGGGGCGGCGTGACGCAGTGCCTTCGCCGACTCGGCCGCCAGCTGCAAGCGATCATCGATGCTGAGAGCAGCAACCTCTGGCTGGATCGCTCGAGCGCGTGCGACGAGGTCATCAAGACGGGAACTCATGGCGGCTGAGGCTACTGCTCCACTCCCCGCATCTGTCACCGTGCGCGCTCCTCGTGCAGAGCTTGAGCGTGCATTCGGTGCCGTTGTCGGGATCCAGCCGGTGGCGTGGAGCGCTGAGGGTCTTGTCTGCGCGCCGCGGACCGCGCCCGATCTTGCAGGCTCAGCGCTCGCGAGCTGCCCATTCGATATCCGCATCACTGAGCGCGTCGAGGCATGGCCCTCCACCGAGGCTCGGCTGCTGGCGGGGTGGTACGTCCGAGGGCCCGAGCATGCGCCGGGGCCCACTTCCTCGAAGGA
>CAMYIK010000056.1 GCA_947258365.1 uncultured Thermoleophilia bacterium
CGGCGCCTGCGGCCGCGTTTCGGCTCGTCAACGGCAATGAAGAGCCGAAGCGCGTTCGCGTCGAGCTCATCTTCGGCAACGCGGAGGAGCCATCCGCGGACGGCGACCCCATCTTCCTCGAGCTGCATGACTGGACTCCGGCTCTTCCGGATGGTGAGCACTGGCTGGTGCCTCCGACGCCACCGCCCGAGCTCGAGGGGCCCGACAACACCATTGACCAGCCCGTAGATCCTGTCGTACTGCTGCCACCGAGCGGTCCGAACAATCAGCTCATCACATGGTGTGGAGTCCGCATATCCGACGTACGTGGCACCTGAGCGGCGGCCGCCGCCAACGCCTCCGAAGAGCACGCGCGACAGGATTCGAACCTGTGACCTTCGGCTCCGGAGGCCGACGCTCTATCCAGCTGAGCTACGCGCGCGAGCCAGGCAAGCTTACTGCAGATGCCTGAAGCACCGACCAGCGATGTGTCTTGGCCCGGACCATCGATTCGCGACGGCGGGGATGGTGACCTCGATTGGGCGTGGCGCCTGAACAACGCGGCGCAGCCCGCGGTGAATGGTCTTGAGCCCTCAGATCTTGAGACCCTCGTCAGCTGGTCCCAACGCTTCCTCGTCATCGAACACGAAGGCCGGGCGGCGGGCTTCGTCCTCGCTCTCGAGGGCCCGGGCCTTCCGTACGAGAGCCTCAACTACCGCTGGTTCAGCTCTCAGTTCGATTCTTTTCTCTACGTAGATCGCGTGGTGGTCGATCAGAGCCTCCGGGCGGGTGGCCTGGGGCGTGCGCTCTATGGCGCGCTCGGGACCTCGGCGGCGGGTCGCTGGCCCCGCATCTGCGCCGAGGTCAACGTCGAGCCGCCGAACCCCCGGTCTCTCCGCTTCCATGAGCGCTTCGGCTTCCAGTCCGTCGGAGAGCAGGACACCGAGGGCGGCAAGAAGCGAGTGCGACTACTCGAGTACACCGTGCCCCAAGCGTGCGAGGGCTGAAAGGATCCCGGGATGACAGGCCACGATTCGTTTTTTTGACGCGCAATCTCTCCCGGGGGCACTGGCGTCGTTTGACGAGCTCTGGAGCCCGCGCATCATTCAACGCGTGAACGATTACGACGTGCGCGTCACGAAGGTCCGCGGCGAGCATGTCTGGCATTCACACGCCGATACCGAAGAGTTCTTTCTCGTTCTGGATGGCTCGTTCACGGTCACAGTGAGGGATGGGGAGCACGAGCGAGACATCACCCTTGGCGTCGGCGACACCCTGGTCGTTCCTCGAGGTGTCGAGCATCGCCCGCGTTCACAGGATGGTGCTTCGATCCTGATGTTCGAACCCTCTGGCACCTTGACCACCGGCGACTATGCCGACGAGGTGCCCGCGCACATCGACTCGACGGCGGGTCACGTGCTCGCCGACTCCGACGAGACCTAAGAGTGCTGGTGCTCTATGACAATCCGGCCTCCAGCAACGCCCTGAAGGTCCGCGTCCTGCTCGCAGAACTCGACGTGGCGTGCGAGCGGATCGTCATCGAGCTGACCGATGAGCGCCCCGACTGGTACCTGAAGGTCCAACCGTCGGGCATGGTGCCGTGCCTCGTCGATGGCGAGGTGATCGTCCGTGAATCGAACACCATCCTTCGCTACCTCGCCGCCCGCGAGGGGAGAGAGGACCTTTATCCGAGCGACCTCGCGACTCGTGCCCAGATCGACACGGTGATGGACGCCCTGAGTGTCAACGTGCGCCCCTTCCTTTGGCCGGCGGAAAGCATCGTCATCTACGGGAGCCCCGACGAGGGCCTGTGGCGCGAGGAACTCGCCGAAGCGCTCGCGGCATGGGAGGCACTCCTGGTGGGGCCGGACTACTGCACAGGAAGCTTCTCGATCGCCGACTGTGCCGCGGTTGGACGGCTCATGCACTTGGAGCGGCTCGAAATCGACCTCGCTCGGTATCCGACCACCACGGCCATGCTCGCCGCGGTGCGTTCGCGACCGTCCTACGCGGCGGCGACGTCGGGCTAGTCGGCGCAGCGGCGCACGGCTGCCGGCCTCAGGCGGTACCGTCAGCGTCTTTGACAAGGGGAGAGAGTTCGTGACTGAAGACCTGAGAGAGAAGGCAACCGAGTTGACGGCCACCATCGTCGCCGCACGCGTCGGCGCAGCCGCCGGCCGCCCGAACGCGACCGAGGGCAAGGACCTCGCCGACTACATCCGGATCGTTCAGCGAGAGATGCTCGCCGCGCTCAGCGGACAGGTGCCGGCAGACGACGCCTAGAGGGCGCCGTGCCGCGCTTGGAATAGACCTCCGCCTTCGGAGTCTTCAGTTGTGACGAGAAGCCGTCGCCGACATGGCGCCGGTTCACCACAACTGATGGGGGAGCGGAAGGATGTCCAGAGTCACGAGAGTCTCAGGACTTGCCGCCGTCGCGGCAATTGCGCTCGGCGCCGCCGCCTGCGGCGGAGACGACGGACCGGGGTCGCTGTCTGACGCCGAGTCCGCGTAGCTCGAGCGGGTCAAGGCGTCGGTAGTCCGCATCGAAGCCCAGGGATCGTTCGCCGATCCGGAATCGGGTGCTCAGTCGACCGTCGCCGGAAGTGGATCCGGCTTCGTGATCGACGAGACGGGACTGGCCGTGACCAACAACCACGTCGTGACGGGCTCGGCCGTCCTGCGAGTAAACGTGGGAGACGAGCAAGAGCCTCAAAACGCTCGCGTCGTCGGCGCCTCGGAGTGTTCTGATCTCGCCGTGATCCAGATCGGGGGCGATGGCACTGACGAGCGGCTCTCCTATCTGGAGTGGGAGGCCGACCCGGTCGGGGTTGGTACGCAGGTCTACGCGGCCGGGTATCCGCTTGGAGATGAAGAGCTCACTCTCACGCGTGGCATCGTCAGCAAGGAAGACGCCAATGGCGAGACCCGGTGGGCATCGGTGGACTCGGTCCTGGAGCACGACGCCACGATCAATCCCGGCAGCTCCGGCGGCCCACTGCTTTCTGAGAGCGGCAAGGTCATCGGCATCAGCTACGCGTCGCCACCCGCGGTCCAGCAGCACTTCGCGATCTCCGAGTCCGAAGCCGAGTCGGTTCTCGACCGTCTGCGTTCCGGAGACGACGTGACGAGCGTTGGGATCAACGCCCGTGCGGTACTGAACTCCGAGACCGGCAACTCGGGTGTCTGGGTCTTCAGCGTCGAGAGCGGCTCACCCGCGGACAAGACGGGCATCCGCTCCGGCGACATCATTCTCCAGCGGGAAAACATCCCGGTCGGCAAGGGTGGCAACCCCGAGGACTACTGCGACGTAATCCGTTCGCGGCAGCCGAGCGACCCGCTCGCCATCCAGGTGCTGCGACCATCGACGAACACGGTCCTCGGGGGACGACTCAACGGAGACGAGCTCAAGAAGACACTGTCGTTCCGGCCAGACTCAGACTGAACGGCCGGCGGCGCGGACGACGATGGGGCGAGCTACACCCGCTTTCGCCGCGTCAGAGACAACACGGGATCGATCTCCGCGGAGATCCCCGCTGAGTGGCGAGACATCAATGGCCGCTCTCAGGACTTCGGCCCGACCATCGTGGCCTCACGCAACATTGCGCGGGCCAACGACTTCAAAGAGGCAGGGATTGCGATCTTCGCCACCAAACGGGCGAGCGGGGCTGCCGTCGGAGAGGTGCTGGGCGCCATCGACGCGGAAGCCAGGACCGAGTGCGGCGCCCTCCCCGAGTGCCCGGGAGTACTCTCGAGGACGGTTCCGTGGACAATTCCGTGTCTACTCCGAATGCGATGGCAGCAACGGCACGACCGCGGTGGTTACCTCGGCAGCGCCAAAGAGCGGCCACTACCTGGTGGTCATCGCGCTCCAGGCGACGAGCCCTCGCGACCTCGAAGCGTTGGACTCGGTGCTCGACAGCATCGGTGTTCGCCCGAGTCGCTTCCGACAACACTCACAAGGAGCGGTTGATGCGGGTCGCGGTCCTCTCCGACACGCATCTACCGCGCCGAGGTCCGGGCCTGCCCGCAGCCTGTATTGAGGCGCTCGGCCGGGCGGAGCTCATCATCCATGCCGGAGATTTCTCTGACATCGGCACGTTGATCCTCTTGCGCGCCTTCGGGCCGCCCGTGGTCGCGGTTCACGGCAACGTCGACGACGCGGATGTTCAGCGCGAGCTACCCGAGAGCACCGTGATTGACGCGGGCGGCGTAAAGATCGGCGTGATCCATGACGCCGGCCCGGAGGCTGGTCGTCTCGCAAGAATGCGAAGGCATTTCCCGGACGCCGGTGGAGTTGTGTTCGGCCATTCTCATACCCCGCTGTTCACGGTCGCGGACGACGGCTTTTTCATCCTCAATCCCGGCAGCCCGACTGATCGGCGTCGACAGCCCAGGCATTCGATGGTCAAGTTGGAGGTTGCGGGTGGAGCCGTCGAGACGACGAGATTCCTCGCCGTCGATGAGCCCGTAGGGGACTTGCCGGACGAGCTCATCCGGCACTAGCACTCGGGGTCCGTGGGTAGGATCGGGCGGTGGACCTCAGCATCACATTCCTCGGTACCTCGGCGTCTGTGCCAAGCGCCGGTCGTGGCACTTCGGCGACACTGATCTCGCGTGGTGGCGCGCGGTGGTTGGTCGACTGCGGCGAGGGCACGCAGCGCCAACTGCTCCGCTCCGGGCTTGGCTTGGTCGACCTGGACATGATTTTCCTGACCCACATGCACGGGGACCACTACCTCGGGCTGATCGGTCTGCTCAAGACGTACGCCCTGCGGGGCAGAGAACGGGCGCTCCCGCTCGTGGGGCCCGAAGGCCTCTCCTCCCGGATGTCTCTGCTGCAGCCGGTGATCGGGCGGCTTCCGTTTGCGGTCGACGTGCATGAGATCACCGGACCTGAGCCCGTTCTCTATGAGGACGGCGTGGGAATCCGCGCGTTTCCCACCCATCACAGCATCGCGTCGTTCGGTTACGCGCTCGTCGAAGAAGAGCGGCCGGGAACCTTCGACGTGGAGGCCGCACGATCCCTCGGCGTCCCAGAGGGGCCGATGTTCGGAGCGCTGCAGCGGGGCGAGATCATCACTCTCGAGTCGGGGGACACCGTTCCGCCTGAGGCGGTCGTTGGCCCGGCCCGCGCTGGGCGACGAGTCATCCTTACCGGAGATACGGCGCCGAGCTCCGAGACCCTCGACGCATCGCGAGGCGCCGGCGTCTTGGTCCACGAAGCCACTTTCCTTCATGAGGAAGCCGACCGCGCTCGCGAGACACGACACAGCACCGCGCGAGACGCAGGCACCCTTGCCGCCGAGGCGGGGGTCGGGATGCTGGCGTTGACTCACCTGTCCATGCGCACGCCTCCGCGAGCGGCTCGCGAGGAGGCCAGCCGTGAAGCTCTGGAGGTCGTCGTGCCGGGCGATTTCGACCAGATCGACGTACCGTTTCCCGAGCGTGGTTCCCCGCGCCTGCGTCGCGCCGTCAAGATCGATCGCCCCACCTTCGTGGCAGCATCGACCGTCGCGGCCGGCGAAGTTGATAGCGTCTCCGACGTCGACCTTTAAACCGGTCCGGAGAGACCGAGAAGGGAACGCCCTATGACTCTGCGTCCATGCGCGAGCTCAAACCCCTCCGCGCGCCGATGAGCGCCGGAACGGTAGTGATCGATGGCGACCAGTTCGCTCGCACCATCGCCCGCATCGCCCACGAGATCGTGGAGCGCCATGCTGACCTGAGCCGTCTCGCGCTCGTCGGCATCCACACCCGCGGCGTCCCGCTGGCGGAGCGGCTTGCCGCCCACATCGAAGAGTTCGGTGGCACCCGGCCGAGTCTCGGCACCGTCGACATCGCCCTCTACCGCGACGACGTCGGCGTGCCCGGACGAACGATCCCCGTCGTCGGGGAGACCAGCTTCGACTTCCCGGTCTCTGAACGGGTGATCGTCCTCGTCGACGACGTTCTGTTCACCGGTCGCACGATTCGCGCCGCCATCGACGCGGTGTTCGACTTCGGTCGACCCCCGCTGATGCAGCTGGCGGTCATGGTTGACCGCGGCCACCGAGAGCTTCCGATTCGCCCGGACTATGTCGGCAAGAATTTGCCGACGTCGCACTCCGAACGCGTCTTCGTTCGCATCAAGGAGATCGACGGCACCGACGGTGTCACGCTCGAACGAGCGGACCAATGAACCGGCATCTCATCTCGATCGCGGACCTCGATCGGCCTGAGGTCGCTCGAATCCTGCGCGAGTCGCATCGGTTCGGAGAGGTGATGGCGCGAGACCTGAAGAAGGTGCCCACGCTTCGTGGCCGCAGCATCGTGAATCTCTTCTTCGAGGCCTCGACCCGCACCTCGACCTCCTTCGAGCTGGCCGGCAAACGCCTCTCCGCCGATGTCGTGAACGTCAAAGCCTCGGGTTCCAGTGTCGAGAAGGGGGAGACCCTCAAGGACACGGTGCTAACCCTCGACGCGTACGCACCTGACGTGCTTGTCATTCGCCACCCGTGCGTCGGCGCGGCACGGCTGGCGACTCAGTACACCAACGCCGCGGTGGTCAATGCGGGCGACGGCGCGCACGCGCACCCGACTCAGGCGCTGCTCGACCTCTACACCGTCGAGCGAGAGGTCGGTCCGATCGATGGCCTGCACGTTGCATTCGTGGGCGATGTCAGTCACTCGCGGGTCGCGCGGTCTGGTGCGCTCGCCTTTCGAATGATGGGCGCGAAGGTCTCGCTCGTCGGCCCCGCGACGCTCATCCCACGAGATGCCGAGCAAGCCCTGGGTGCGGAGGTGAGCCATGACATCAACGATATTTCCTCGGCTGACCTGATCTACGTGCTGAGGATGCAAAGAGAGCGAATGGGCAAGGGGGGACACGTTCCGACACTCCGCGAGTACGCCACGATGTTCGGGGTGAATCACTCCCGAATTCGCACCGGCCAACGCGTCATGCACGCCGGCCCGATGAACCGGGGGGTCGAAATCTCTCCCGCCCTCGCCGACGATCCCATCACGCTCGTCGAGCGCCAAGCCGGCTACGGCATGGTCGTTCGCATGGCTGTTCTGCATGACGCCGTCGCCCGCTCGGGATCGGCAGCCGAGGCTCTGGCGGAGGCGGTTTGATGGAGATTCGACTGATCCAACGCGCCGGAGAGCGCGCCAACCTGGTGATTCGCGGAGCGCGAGTCTTCGATCCGGACGTCGGGATTGACGAGATCCGCGATGTGGTCGTCAAGGACGGTCAGATCGGTGGAGATGATGCCGGGCTGGAGGAGATCGACGGTGCCGGCCTGCTGGTGACGCCAGGTTTCGTCGACCCGCACGTGCACCTTCGGACGCCGGGACGAGAAGACACCGAAGACATCGCCACGGGAACCCGGGCGGCCGCCGCGGGTGGCTTCGTGACCATCCTGGCGATGCCTAATACGACCCCCTCGACCGACTCGCCGGCGGTGCTCGGCGCGCTGATCGACAAGGCCGAGCAAGAGGCGGAGATCGGCCTGGGTTTTCTCCCTGCCATCACCGTCGGCCAAGACGGGGAGGAGCTCACGGAGCAGGGCGAGCTGGCCGGACTGGGCGCCGCGGGCTTCAGCGACGACGGCTGGCCCGTGGCGAACGCCGCGGTCATGCGGCGAGCGCTTCAGTACCAAAAGATGACCGGGTTGCCCCTCGTCTTGCATGAAGAGGACCCGGACCTGAGCGGCAACGGCTGCGTCCATGAGGGAGCGGTGGCAACCCGGCTCGGACTGCCGGGCATCCCGTCGATCTCCGAGAGCGTTGCCGTCGCTCGAGATGCTCTGCTCGCCGAATACGAAGGCGGCCGCATCCACATATGCCACCTCTCGGCTCATGAGACCGTCACCGAGGTTCGACGCGCGAAGGAACGGGGCATCGCGATCACCGCCGAGGTGACGCCTCACCACCTTCTGCTGACCGATGTAGAGCTCGAGAACCTCGACCCCGCTCGCCACAAGATGAACCCGCCGCTGCGATCAGAAGCCGATCGCGAGGCACTCCTTGCGGCGTTGATCGACGGAACGATCGACTGCATCGCAACCGATCACGCTCCGCACGCCGCGAACGAGAAAGAGGAGCCGTTTGAGATGGCACCCTTCGGCGTGACGGGATTGGAAACGGCGTTCGCCGCCTGCTTCACCGGACTGGTCGAGACCGGCCAATTGCCGCTCGAGGTGCTCGTCAGGCGTCTGAGCAGTGACCCCGCGCGGATCTTCGACCTTCCGATCCCCAGCTTGGCTGACGGGTCTGAGGCGAATCTCGCGGTGATGGACATCGGAGCCGACTGGCTCGTGGGCCCCGACGACTTCCAGAGCAAGTCCACCAACTCGGCATTCGCCGGGGAGACGCTTCGAGGACGCGTGAGACTGACCGTCGCGGGAGGCCAGGTGGCATGGCGCGGATGACCGCCCTGATCGCCCTGGAGAACGGTCTCGTTCTCGAGGCCAAAAGCGTCGGTGCTCCGGGTACGAGGCTTGGCGAGATGGCGTTCACGACGTCGATGACCGGTTATCAGGAGGCGGTCACCGACCCGTCCTACCTTGGTCAGTTGTTGGTGTTCGCGGCGCCGATGATCGGCAACTACGGCGCGGGCCCGAACCAGGACGAGAGCGATCGCCCCTGGCCGGGTGCCGTGATCATGCGCGCCAGCGACAACAGCTCCGGGACGGGGGGCAAGACGGGCTGGAATGACTGGCTTAGCGATCGCGACGTCGTCGCCGTCGAAGGAGCGGACACTCGGCTGCTCGTGCGCCGCCTGCGCGATGGGGGAGCCATGCGGGGTGCCGTCTCGACGGAGCTGCCGGCCGATGAACTCCTGGCGCGGATCCGATCCCATCCGGAACTCGACGGGCGAGACCTGACGAGCGCGGCGTCAGGTACGCGGAGAACCATGGGCGAGGCCGGGCCGGTGATCGCCGTCATCGATTGCGGCATGAAGCACAGCATCGCCGCGGGGCTGGTGGCCGCGGGCTGCCGACTCGAGGTGTTTCCCGCCGGGGCGTCCGCGGACGATATCCGCGCCATATCCCCGGACGGCGTCTTCGTCAGCAACGGCCCGGGCGACCCGGCGGCGGTCATAGCGGTGATCGATGCACTCCGCGATCTCATGCGTGACGGCCCGCCCATGTTCGGCATCTGCATGGGCCACCAGCTCATCGCGCAGGCGCTCGGAATGTCGACCCACAAGCTGCCGTTCGGGCATCGCGGAGCGAATCACCCGGTACGACGCACCAATGACGGCAAGGTCGAGATCACTGTCCAGAACCACGGCTATGCCGTGTCCGCGGACCCGCTTCCGGAGGGTGTCGAAATCACCAGGGAGAGCCTCTTCGACGGCTCGGTCGAAGGACTCGCGGCACCGGAGCTCAAGGTGCGCTCGGTCCAGTACCACCCCGAGGCGCGTCCCGGACCTCGTGACGCGACCTACCTCTTTGAGAGCTTCGTCAAGGAGATCTCCTAGTGCCGCGCCGCGAAGACATTCAGTCGATCCTGGTCCTGGGCAGTGGGCCCATCGTGATCGGGCAGGCCGGCGAGTTCGACTACTCCGGCACCCAGGCATGTCGGGCCTTGCGCGCGGATGGCTACCGCGTCGTCTTGGTCAACTCGAACCCGGCGACGATCATGACCGACCCGGGCGTTGCCGACCGGACGTACGTCGAGCCGCTCGATCTGCGCTCGGTCGAATCGATCATCGCCCTTGAGCGCCCGGATGCCCTTGTACCGACACTCGGCGGCCAGACAGCTCTGAACCTCGCTATGGAGCTCGACCGCGAGGGCGTGCTCGCGCAGTTTGACGTTGAGCTGATCGGCGCGACGGCCGATGCGATCCACCGAGCCGAAGACCGCGACGCCTTCCGCGAAACCATGCGGGAGGCAGGTCTGGAGGTGCCACGGAGCGCTGTGGTCACGACGGTCCAGGAAGGCAAGGCCGCGGTGGCTGATCTCGGCCTGCCCGTGATCCTGCGCCCTGGCTTTACATTGGGCGGGCACGGCGGCGGCATCGCGCGTTCCCTGGAGGAGCTGGAGGAACGCCTCGCACGCGGACTCGAGGCCAGCCCGATTACCCAGGTGCTCGTGGAGGAGTCGGTCCTCGGTTGGGGTGAGTTCGAGCTGGAGGTGATGCGCGACAGCAACGACAACGCCGTGATCGTGTGCTCGATCGAGAACATCGATCCGATGGGAGTCCACACCGGCGACTCCGTAACGGTGGCGCCCGCCATGACGCTCAACGACACCGAGCTTCAGGATCTCCGCGACGCGACCTTGGCCGTGGTTCGGGCCATCGGAGTGGAGACCGGCGGCGCAAACGTTCAATTCGCGCTCGATCGCGCCACCGGTCGTCTCGTGGTGATCGAGATGAACCCGCGAGTCAGTCGCTCATCCGCCCTTGCCAGCAAGGCCACCGGATTCCCGATCGCGAAGCTCGCGGCACTACTTGCCGTCGGCTACACCCTCGATGAGTTGCCGAACGAGATCACCCAGGTGACTCCGGCGAGCTTCGAGCCCACGCTGGACTACGTCGCCGTGAAGGCGCCGCGCTTTGCCTTCGAGAAGATCCCGGGCGCTGACGCGACCCTCACGACGCATATGAAGAGTGTCGGCGAGGTACTCGCGCTGGGACGCACGTTTACCGAGGCGTTCAGCAAGGCCCTGGGCGGCCGAGAGTTGGACGTGCCGCCACGGAACGCCGGCAGCGTTGACGAGGCGCTCGAGCTCCTGACGATGCCCAGTTGGGACCGCTATGACCTCATGGCAGGGGCCATCAACCTCGGCGCGACCGCTGAGCAGCTCTCCGCGGCTACGGGGGTTCACCAGTGGTTCTGCGCGCGCATCAAGGAATGGGTCGACTCACACCACGCGCTTCCGGAGACCCTGGAGGACATCGATGGGCCGCTCGTCGTCGAGAGCCGACGCGCCGGCGTGACCGACACGCACATCGCCGAGGCCACCGGATCGACCGCGCTTGAGGTCGCCCAGCACCGTAGCTCCAAGGGCACTCGGCCGACCTACCACGCGGTGGATACTTGCGCCGCGGAGTTCGCGGCCCGCACGCCGTACTTCTACTCGGCATACGACACCGAGACCGAGGTAGCGGCCGACAGCCGCGAGGTGGTGATCGTCCTGGGCTCTGGGCCCAATCGCATCGGCCAAGGCATCGAGTTCGACTACTGCTGCGTTCACGCCGTCGAGACAGCGCGAGAGCTCGGCTACGCCGCGGTCATGGTCAACTGCAATCCCGAGACGGTGTCCACTGACCATGGGGTGAGCGACCGCCTCTACATGGAGACGGTCACCCTGGACGCGGTGCTCGACATCTGCCATGCCGAACAGCCACACGGAGTCATCACCCAGCTCGGAGGCCAGACGCCGCTGCGACTTGCCGCCACGCTGGAACAGGAGGGCATACCATTGCTCGGTACGTCACCCGCGGCGATCGATCTCGCCGAGGACCGCGGGCTGTTCGGCGACCTTCTCGACGAGTTGGGGCTCAAGGCGCCGTCCTGGGAGGTCATCGACCACGCGGACGAGGCACTGGTGGCAGCCGAGCGAGTGGGCTACCCCGCGCTGGTGCGGCCCTCGTACGTACTTGGGGGACGCGGCATGCGGGTCTGCGACTCAGCCGACGATCTCGAGCGATACCTGGCCGACGTACAGCCTCGCCAGCGCCTGTTGATCGACCGCTTTCTTGAAGATGCGGTCGAGTTCGATGTCGATGCCCTTTGCGACGGTGAGCGGGCGTGGGCGGCCGGTGTCATGGAGCACATCGAGGCCGCCGGAGTGCACTCCGGCGACTCCGCCTGCGTTCTGCCACCGGCAGGCGTGGGCCCCGCGGTCGTCGAGGAGCTCGAGCGGCAGACCTGTGAGCTTGCGATCGCACTCGGTGCCGTTGGGCTTGTGAACGCACAATTCGCGGTCAAAGACGGGGACATCTTCGTCATCGAGGCCAACCCCCGGGCCTCGCGGACGGTGCCCTTCGTCGCGAAGGCGACGGGCGTGCCGCTGGTGTCGCACGCGGTACGCCTGATGCTCGGCGCCAGGCTGGATGACCTCGACCTTCCGCCCGCGAGAGCGGCGCGCTACGTCGCGGTCAAAGAGGCCGTGCTGCCTTTCGATCGCTTTCCCGACTCTGACCCCGTATTGGGCCCCGAGATGCGAGCCACCGGCGAGGCGATGGCCCTCGGTGGATCCATCGAAGAGGCCTTTGCGAAAGCTCAGCGAGGGGCTGGCCAAGAGCTGCCGGTTGTCGGAACGACCTTCATCTCCGCCCGAGATCGCGACAAGCCACGTGCCGTCGCGGTCGCCGGACGACTTTCTCGCGCGGGACTTAAATTGTGTGCGACCGAGGGCACGGCGGCCGCCATTCGGGCGGCGGGAGTGCCGGTCCAAACGGTTGCGAAACTCGGACAGGGGGGGCCAGACGCGGTGGCGCTGGTGGACGCCGGCGAGATCGCGATGGTCATGAACATGCCCACCGGTAGTGGAGCCCGAACCGACGGTGGCGCTATCCGAAAGGCCGCTGTCCGCGCCAGGATCCCGTGCATCACAAGCATCCAGGCAGCCGAGGTCGCAGCCAGCACGATCGCCTCCGGGGTCGCCGGTGCCGAGGTACCGGTCGCCCTCCAGGACATCACCTCAGGAGGCGAGCCGCCTCGCATACGAGAGGCCTTGATACCTCGCGCCGTCCGCAGGTCTGATCAGACTCTCTGAGTTAGGAGTCCAGTCGCAGACTGGAGTTCGCCCTGCATTCGCAGTGACAATCAGGTAGAAATCACCAGGTAAGCGCCAGCCCCCCTGCAGCGTGACCAAAATCAACTGCGCATCTAGGGCATCAGGACGATAGGGCTATGTCACAGACTCCGGAACGCTCACTCGATCAACGCATGGAAGCGCTCAGGCGCGCGAACGACATTCGTTCGCGGCGAGCTCAACTGAAGCGTGATCTGAAGGAGGGCGAGGTACAGATAACGGACATCATCGATCGCCCGCCCGATTACGTTTTGACGGCGAAGGTGTTTGACATGCTGATGGCGGTTCCCAAGTACGGGAAGGTCAAGGCAACCCGATTTCTGAACCACTGCCGGATCTCGCAGGGAAAGACGATCGGCGGGCTCTCCGAGCGCCAGCGCAGCGAGCTGATCGACCTGCTGAAGAAATAGCTCGGCGCCCGCGCGTCGTCGTCGTCTCCGGCCCGTCCGGGGCGGGGAAGGGCACGCTCATCGCCCGCGTTCTCGAGGCGCTCTCCGGCGTCTCGACGGCCACATCCGCGACCACTCGCGCCAAGCGAGAAGGGGAGCAGGATGGAGTGCAGTACCACTTCCTCGATCGCCCGACGCTCGAGCAAAGGGTCCAAGCGGGCGAATTTCTCGAGCACGCCGAGTACGCCGGGAACCTCTACGGAACACTCCGCTCCGAGGTGGAGGAGCGCCTCGAGCGCGGCGAGTCGGTCATCCTGGAGATCGAGCTCCAAGGCGCCCGGGCCGTGCGCGAGTCGCTTCCCGACGCCATGGCGGTCTTCATCGCCCCCCCGTCCTTCGACGAGCTGACTCGCCGCCTGACCGGACGCGGAACCGAGGCGGAAAGCGACATCGCGGCCCGTCTGGAGGTGGCTGAGCGCGAGCTCGCCGCACGCGAGGAGTTCGAGTACTCGGTGATCAACGATAACGTCGACAAGGCGAGCGAGCAGTTGATCGACCTCATTCGCCGCGAGACGACGGCGCAACTCAGGGAGGAGGCGACCGATGGCTGAGGTGGTTCTCGGCGTGACAGGCGGCATCGCCGCCTACAAGAGCATCGACCTCCTGCGCATCCTGCAAAGACGCGGACATGGGGTACGCGTCGTGATGACTCCGGCCGCGACACGGTTCGTCGGCCCGGCGACCTTCGCCGCATTGTCCGGTCGCGAGGTCGGCGTGAAGATGTTCGCGCGGGAGGAGCGCCCCGGCTACCACCACCTGGATCTCATGTCGGAAGCCTCCGCGCTCGTCATCGCGCCGGCGACGGCTAACACGCTTGCTCGAATGGCGCACGGCATGGCGGATGACCTGCTGAGCTCGTGCTATCTCGCCTTTCCTGGGCCGGTGGTCGTGGCACCGGCCATGAACACGAAGATGTTCGAGCATCCGGCGACACGCGCCAATCTCGAAACCCTCCGCGAGCATGGCGTGGCGATTGTGGCGCCAGAGAGTGGTCTTCTCGCCGACGGCGACGTCGGCGCCGGACGATTGGCCGCACCGATGACGATCGCCGACGCGCTGGCGACGGCTCTCGGAAGCGGCGACCTGGCCGGCACGCGGCTGGTAATCACCGCAGGTGGCACACAAGAGCCGATAGACGCCGTGCGGTACCTCTGCAATAGATCCAGTGGCAAGATGTGCTTCGCGCTCGCTGACGCCGCTCGGGCCCGTGGGGCTCATGTGACGGTCATCGCCGCGAACGTCGCACTGCCTCGGCGTACGGACATCGCCTACGTCGACGTGAACACCGCGGATGAGC